>NZ_VOQX01000006.1:0-119253 GCF_016643525.1 Pantoea sp. Morm
ACCCGGGCGATTTACACCCCGGAAAGCCTGACGCGCTGCCCGGAGTGCGGCCACGATCAGTTCCAGCGTCAGCCGTTTGAGCCCTGAATTATCACCGTGCTCTGAAGCAAAAAAAGTATTGTTGCTGAAGGCGTGCGGACTGCCAGAAGGGAACCTGAACACGCCCGGATCGGCAAAACCCGCATCCCTGCGTGCCTCGACACGCGGCATCCCTGCCGCGTGACGTCCGGCTTAGTTCAGGATCCCTTCTGCCGTAAAAAACAGGTGCGGCGGTATGCGCGCATTTAGTTACCGCGATGATGAAGCTTAATGGTGCGCATCACAGCAGCAATATATCGATTTTGGTGAAGGGCAGGAGGGGCAAGATAAGCCCTGACGCTGGCGGTCCGTGGACCGCCAGAATGGTGAGTATCAGTGCAGGATCTTCGCGAGGAAGTCTTTGGCGCGGTCGGACTGCGGATTGCTGAAGAAGTCATCCTTGTTGGTATCTTCAACGATCTTCCCTTCGTCCATAAAGATGACACGATTCGCCACTTTGCGTGCAAAGCCCATCTCGTGCGTCACCACCATCATCGTCATGCCTTCGTTGGCTAATTCCACCATGACGTCCAGCACTTCGTTGATCATCTCCGGATCCAGTGCGGAAGTCGGTTCATCGAACAGCATGGCGATAGGATCCATGCACAGCGCACGGGCGATGGCGACGCGCTGCTGCTGACCGCCAGACAGCTGACCAGGGAATTTCTCCGCATGCGCCGCCAGACCCACGCGCTTCAGCAGGGCAAGGCCCTTGTCGCGCGCGGCAGTTTTGTCGCGCTTCAGCACTTTCACCTGCGCCAGCACCAGGTTATCAATGATGCTGAGATGCGGGAACAGTTCGAAGTGCTGGAACACCATGCCCACTTTGCTGCGCAGTTGGGCGAGATTGGTTTTTTTGTTGTTCACCTCGGTACCGTTCACCTGAATGCTGCCCTGCTGCACAGGCTCCAGCCCGTTCACCGTTTTAATCAGCGTCGATTTACCCGAGCCGGACGGTCCGCAGACCACCACTACCTCACCTTTCTTCACTTCGGTGGAGCAGTCGGTCAGCACCTGAAAGTGCCCATACCACTTAGAAACATTTTTCAGGCTAATCATTTAAACCGTCCTTTTTCTTTTCAGATAACTGACCAACAGCGAAGCGCTCAGGCTGATCACGAAGTAGACCAGACCGGCAAACAGAACCATTTCTACCTGGGTACCGTCACGTTCACCGATAGTGGACGCGGTGCGGAAGAAGTCCGCCAGGCTCAACACATACACCAGCGAGGTGTCCTGGAACAGCACGATGCCCTGCGTCAGCAGCAGCGGCACCATGGCGCGGAACGCCTGCGGCAGGATGATCAGCTTCATCGACTGCCACTGCGTCATACCCAGCGCCAGCGCCGCGTTGGACTGACCGCGCGAGATGCTCTGGATACCGGCGCGGATAATCTCCGAATAGTAAGCGGCTTCAAACAGCGCAAACGCCACCATGGCGGAGATCAGGCGGATATCGGTTTTTGGCGACAGTCCAAGCACCTGCTGCAGAAAGCTGGGAACCACCAGATAGAACCACAGCAGCACCATCACCAGCGGTACCGAGCGGAACAGGTTCACGTACAGTTTGGCGAACCAGCGGATCGGGGCGAACGCGGACAAACGCATCACCGCCAGAATGGTGCCCCAGATAATGCCAAACACCACCGCCACCGCCGTGATTTTCAGCGTAATGATCATGCCGTTCAGCAGATAGGGCAGGCTGGGCGGAATCGAACTCCAGTCAAAATCGTACATTATTTGCCTCCCAGGTTGCCGGGCAGGCGGATTTTGCGTTCTACCAGACTCATAATCAGCATGATCACCAGGTTAATACCGACGTAGGCCAGGGTGATAGCGGTGAAAGATTCATAGGCATGCGCCGAGTAATCCAGCAGCTTGCCCGCCTGCGCCGCCAGGTCGACCAGACCGATGGTAGAGGCGATGGCGGAGTTCTTCACCAGGTTAAGCATTTCCGAGGTCATCGGCGGCACAATCACGCGGTAGGCGTTAGGCAGCAGCACGTAGCGGTAGGTCTGCGGCAGTGTCAGGCCCATCGCCAGACCGGCGTTTTTCTGGCCGCGCGGCAGCGACTGAATCGCGGCGCGCACCTGCTCACACACGCGTGCGGCGGTGAACAGACCGAGACAGATGGTTGAAGAGAGGAAAAACTGGATGTTCGGGTCCAGTTCAGCCTTAAACCACATGCCGAGCTTCTCCCCGACCAGTTCTGGCGCCACCAGATACCAGAAGAAGAACTGCACTATCAGCGGGATATTACGAAACAGCTCCACGTAGCAGGTGCCAATCGTGGACAGCCAGCGATTAGGCACGGTACGCAGAATGCCAAAGAAGGAACCTACCAGGAAGGCGATAATCCAGGCGCAGCAGGAGACCGCGACGGTCACCTGAAATCCGGACCACAGCCAGCCGAGGTAAGTCGTATTGCCGAACGGAGCCTGCTGTAAAAAGATGCCCCAGTTCCAATCGATACCCATAACGAGCTCCGGTAAAAAAAGGGTAGCGAGGCTACCCATAAGATTGTTGAGCGGTGTCTTGTGTCCTGCTTCAGGGGAACGGCCTGTTACAGTCTGTCTGTCCGCACCGCGTGTTCAGCAATCGAGAGGGCAGCAGTGCCGCCCTTGTTTTCATTGTTAATTCAGAGTGCTTTGTCGTTCGGTGCTTTAAACAGCGCCTGCATGTCAGAAGACAGCTCGAAGTTCAGGTTCAGGTTCTTCGGCGGAATTGGCTGTTTGAACCAGGTATCGAACCATTTGGTGGCTTCACCCGATGTCTGCGCTTTGGCGATGGTGTCATCCATCAGCTGTTTAAACGGCGCATCGTCTTTACGCAGCATGCAGCCATAAGCTTCTTTGGACTGCGGCGTACCAGTGATTTCCCAGTTATCCGGTTTCTTCGCCTTGGCACGTTCACCGGCCAGCAGCGCGTCATCCATCATGAAGGCCACTGCGCGACCGGTTTCCAGCGTGCGGAACGAGTCACCGTGATCTTTCGCGCTGATGATGCGCATATCCATTTTCTTCTCGTCATTCAGCTTGCGCAGCAGAATCTCAGAGGTGGTGCCCGAGGTGACGACCACGGTTTTGCCTTTCAGATCGGCGAAATCTTTAATGTCGCCACCTTTTTTCACCAGCAGACGCGTACCGATGATGAAGATGGTGTCAGAGAACGCCGCCTGCTGCTGACGTTCTACGTTATTGGTGGTCGAGCCACACTCGAAATCGTAGGTGCCGTTCTGCAGCAGCGGAATACGGTTTTGTGAGGTGATCGGCAGCATTTTGACCTGCAGATCCGGCTTATTCAGTTTCGCTTTGATGGCGGCAACAATGGCGTTGGAGTAGTCCTGCGAATAGCCCACCACTTTCTGCTGGTTGTCGTAGTAAGAAAAGGGAACGGATGACTCACGGTGCCCCACGACAATCACGCCACTATCATTGATTTTTTTCAGGGTGCCGGTGAGATCTTCCGCCTGGGCCGCGCCCGCTGCTGCGCCCAACAGCAGAAGCGATAATGCCACTTTGCGAATCTGCATGTTCCTACTCCTTCGTGTGAATGTTGCGCAGAACATAAACTGCGCAGATTGTGATGTTGTGTGTATTTCCTGCTGCTTTTTTAATTATCCCTTAGCGCAACTGCGCGCAGGATAGTGATTAACATAGCGAATTGTTAACGTAATGAAACAAAAAAGTTCGTTTTTTGCGAGCCGCTCCGCACCAATAAGAGGCAAAAAACAGCCTCTGCGCCAATTAAGTGCGCTTCGGTGCCAGATAATAGTGCGCAAACGTGGCATTACGCTGACAAATCACCGATGTTGCTAAAACCACTGAAATAATTAGCAATGATCGTGCCAGTACGCGGAGAGCGGGCAAAAAGGCAGCAGAAAGTGGCGGTGACTAAGGATAAAGGGAGCGGAAAACTGCGCAGAAAAAAGGCGAAGCCAGCGCTTCGCCTGGTGAGAGGGCGGGATATCAGGCGCGGCGGCGTAAAATCGCCAGCACGATGCCCGCCAGCGTCAGCAGCCATACCGGCCAGATACCGACGCGTGCATACGGCGTTTCTCCGCTGGCAGGCGTGACTGTTGCGCTCAGCACTTCGCGGGTGAACTGCGGGATGATGTTCTCCACGTCTCCCTGCGCATTCACCACTGCGGTAACACCGTTGTTGGTTGAGCGCAGCAGCGGGCGACCCAGCTCCAGCGCGCGCATGCGTGCCATCTGGAAATGCTGCCACGGACCAATCGAATGACCGAACCAGGCATCGTTCGATACCGTCAGCAGGAAGTTGGTGTCCGGACGGAAGTTAGCGCGCACCTGTTCGCCCAGCACGATCTCATAGCAAATGGCGCTGGTGAGGTTGTAACCCGCCACTTTCAGCTGCGGCTGCAGGTAGGCGCCACGGCTGAACGAGGACATCGGCAGGTCGAAGAACGGCGCCAGCGGACGCAGCAGACCTTCCAGCGGCACAAACTCGCCAAACGGCACCAGGTGGTTTTTCTGGTAGCGGTTGCGGCTCTGATAGCTGTAAGGCTGCGCGCCGCCCAGCACAATCACCGAGTTGTAATCGTGATAGCGGTTATCGCTCTCCACGCGCGAATCAACAATGCCGGTGATCAGCGTGCTGCCGCGCGCGCGCAGTTCGTCATCCAGCGCATGCAGAAACGGCTGCTGATTACTCTCCAGATCGGTAATTGCCGACTCCGGCCAGATGATGATTGGCGCTTTGCCGAAAAACGGCTTGCTGTATGCGGTATAGACGCGCAGCGTGGTCAGCAGCTGCTGCGGATCCCACTTCATTGACTGCGGAATATTGCCCTGCACCATCGCTACATTGACGCTGCGCTGCGGCAGCGGCTCATACCACTGCAGCATCCGCAGTGGCCACGGCAGCAGCAGCAGCGCGACGGCGATAATCAGGTTTTTCACGCTGCGGTGGTAGCAGGCCGAGGCCAGCAGGCCGGCAATCACCATTAGCAGGAAGGTGATGGTTTCCACGCCAGCCAGCGGCGCCAGGCCTTTCAGCGGCCCATCGATCTGGCTGTAGCCAAACTGCAGCCACGGAAAGCCGGTCAGCACCCAGCCGCGCAGAAACTCGGTGATCTGCCACAGCGCCGGTGCCGCCAGCGCCATGCGCCACAGCGTGGCCCGCGGCCAGAAGCGGTTCAGCAGCAGGGCAAACAGCAGCGGGTAGAGCGCCAGATAGGCGGCGAGCAGCACCACGAGGAACACATTGACCGGGCCGGGCATGCCGCCAAACGTCGCAATGCTGACGTACACCCAGTTGATGCCGCTGCCGAACAGGCCAAAGCCCCAGGCAAAACCGATGCCTGCCGCATGGGCGCTGCGGCGATCCAGCAACAGCAGCTGCAAACCGGCCAGAGAGAGCAGGGCGGCGGGCCAGAAATCATACGGGGAAAAGGAAAGGGTGCCCGCGGCACCCAGAATTAACGCCAGCAGCAGGCGAACCCGCTGCTGCGAGTAGAGAGAGGCTAATGCCATAAAATTATTCGTCTTCCAGTTGCGGTTGCGGAGAGTCTTCCGGAATTTTCACATGCACCTGGATGATACGGCGGCTGTCAGCCATCGCAACTTTGAATTGGTAACCCTCAATGTCGATGCTTTCACCGCGCGCCGGCAGATGGCCGAATCCCTGCATCACCAGACCGCCAATGGTATCGACTTCGTCATCGCTGAAATCGCTACCAAATACCTCATTGAAATCCTCAATCGGCGTCAGCGCACGCACCGTATAGGTGTGGCGGTTGAGCTGACGGATATCGCGATCTTCTTCGTCGTCATATTCGTCTTCAATTTCGCCGACGATCAGCTCAAGGATATCTTCGATGGTCACCAGTCCGGAGACACCACCGAACTCATCAATGACGATCGCCATATGATAGCGCTGCGAGCGGAACTCTTTGAGCATGCGATCGACGCGCTTGCTCTCAGGCACCACCACCACCGGGCGCAGCACTTTTTCCATGCTGAATGGCTCGGCGCTGCTGCTCATAAACGGCAGCAGATCTTTCGCCATCAGAATGCCTTCAACATGGTCTTTATCTTCGCTGATCACCGGGAAGCGCGAGTGGGCAGATTCAATAATCACCGCCAGGCACTCTTCAAGGCTCTGGTTGCGCTTCAGGGTAATCATCTGCGAGCGCGGGATCATGATGTCGCGCACGCGCTGTTCGGCAATATCCAGCACCCCTTCCAGCATGTCGCGGGTGTCCTGGTCGATCAGCTCTTTTTGCTCAGAATCGCGGATCAGCCCCAGCAGTTCGTCACGGTTTTTGGGTTCGCCGTGGAAAAGCTGATTGATTAACAGGGAGAAAAAACCCTTTTTACTACTGGGTGCGTCGTTGTTTTGAGAATGGTCGTCGCTCATGGCGTTTTTATTTAGTTCTCTCGAATGAGGGAAAGGAACTGCCGGCATCCTCGCCAGCAGCGCAATGTCCTGAACCGGCGGTTCAGGCGTCTTCTTTTTCCGAAATGTACGGATCGGGATAGCCAAGAGCAAGCATTATCTCGGTCTCGAGCGCTTCCATCTCTTCAGCTTCCTCGTCTTCAATATGGTCATAACCCAGCAGATGCAGCGTGCCGTGAACCACCATGTGTGCCCAGTGCGCTTCAGGGCTTTTGCCCTGTTCGGCCGCTTCCTGCTCAACAACCTGACGACAAATAATCAGGTCGCCCAGCAGCGGCAGCTCAATGCCCGGCGGTGCTTCGAACGGAAACGACAGCACATTAGTTGGCTTATCTTTGCCGCGATAAGTCAGATTAAGCTCATGACTCTCCGCTTCATCGACCAGCCGTATCGTGACTTCGCTCTCAGGCTGAAACGGCGTGACCGCCGCCTCCAGCCAGCGCTGAAACGCCGCTTCTGCGGGCAGGCCGTTTTCATCGGCACATGCCAGCTGCAAATCTAAAATCACCGTGCTCATGAAGGCTCCTGCGGCGTCGGCTGGCTGGCAGTTTGTGCCGCCTGCGCCTCACGCTTACGCTCTTCCGCCAGTTTATCACGGCGTTTCTGGTCCGCTTCTTCCCAGGCTTCATAAGCATTAACAATGCGTGCGACCACCGGATGACGCACCACGTCTTCGCTGTGGAAAAAGTTGAAGCTGATCTCTTCCACGTTGGCCAGCACTTCAATGGCGTGGCGCAGACCGGATTTGGTGCTGCGCGGCAGGTCAATCTGCGTCACGTCACCGGTAATCACCGCTTTGGAGTTGAAGCCGATACGCGTCAGGAACATCTTCATCTGTTCGATGGTGGTGTTCTGGCTCTCATCGAGAATCACGAACGCGTCATTCAGCGTACGGCCGCGCATGTAGGCCAGCGGCGCGACTTCAATCACGTTGCGCTCCATCAGCTTCTCGACGCGCTCGAAGCCCAGCATTTCAAACAGGGCGTCATACAGCGGACGCAGGTAAGGATCGACTTTCTGACTGAGATCGCCGGGCAGGAAGCCGAGCTTTTCGCCGGCTTCGACCGCCGGACGCGTCAGCAGAATACGGCGAATTTCCTGCCGCTCCAGCGCATCCACCGCGGCGGCGACCGCCAGATAGGTTTTCCCGGTCCCGGCCGGCCCAATGCCGAAGGTGATGTCGTGATCGAGAATATTGGCGATGTACTGCGCCTGGTTTGGCGTACGCGGTTTAATCACGCCGCGCTTGGTCTTGATGTTTACCGCTTTACCGTACTCCGGCACGCTGTCGGCCGTCTGCTCCAGCACGCGACTCTCTTTGATCGCCAGATGGATCTGATCCGGTTCAATGTCCGGGATCTGGCCGCGCACCGGCGCGGTATCAACATACAGCGAACGCAGAATATTGGCGGCCGCCTCGACACTCAGCGCGCGGCCGACCAGCTTAAACAGGTTGTCGCGGCGATTGATCTCAATGCCCAGACGGCGCTCCAGCTGTTTTACGTTGTCATCAAACGGACCGCACAGGCTCATCAGTCGACGATTGTCTGCCGGTTCAAGGGCGATTTCACGAGTTTCGATATTCAAATGAATCCTTTGGGTCACTCAGGGCCAGTTGAAAGAAATAGCAGATACCGTACGCCAGGCGTCAGCATCTTTACGGAATTATTTATGGGGTCGCGCCCGGGCGCAAGCTTCAGGGGAGATATTTGGGCGGCAGCTGCGGAAAGCAAGGGCTGCGGGATGAAACAGGCGACAGCGCGTTGTGCGCTGTCGCTCAGTAATCGCGGTCTCAAGGTTGATACAGGCCCACGCCGATCTCATCCTCTTTACGCGTACGCGCAATCACCGATGCCGGACTCTCCGCGACGCGCAGGCCCATCTCCTCTTCGGTGCGAACCACGACGCCACGCAGCGAATTGGTATAAACATCGACGATTTCGACATCAACAAATTTACCGATCATGCGCACGTCGCCTTCAAAGTTGACTACGCGGTTGTTTTCGGTACGGCCGGTCAGCTCCATCACATTCTTACGTGAGGTACCTTCCACCAGAATACGCTGAACGGTACCAAGCATGCGGCGGCTCCATGCCATCGCCTGCTGATTGATGCGATCCTGCAAAATGTACAGACGCTGCTTCTTCTCCTCTTCCGGCACGTCGTCCGGCAGATCGGCCGCTGGCGTCCCCGGACGCGCCGAATAGATAAAGCTGAAGCTGGTGTCGAAATTAACTTCGCCGATGAGCTTCATGGTCTGCTCGAAATCCTGCTGGGTTTCGCCCGGGAAGCCAATGATGAAATCTGAACTGATCTGGATATCCGGGCGCGCGGCCACCAGCTTACGGATAATCGCTTTGTACTCCAGCGCAGTGTGCGCTCGCTTCATCAGCGTCAGAATACGATCGGCACCGCTCTGCACTGGCAGGTGCAGGAAGCTCACCAGCTCCGGCGTATCACGATAAACGTCGATGATGTCGTCGGTGAACTCAATCGGATGGCTGGTGGTGAAACGAATCCGGTCAATTCCGTCAATCGCGGCCACCAGACGCAGCAGCTCGGCAAAGGTACAAATCTGGTCGTCAAAGGTCGCGCCGCGATAAGCGTTGACGTTCTGCCCCAGCAGATTCACTTCACGCACGCCCTGCGCCGCCAGCTGGGCAACTTCCAGCAGGATGTCATCGCAGGGACGGCTCACTTCCTCGCCGCGCGTATAAGGCACCACGCAGAAAGTGCAATACTTATTGCAGCCTTCCATGATCGAGACAAAAGCAGTCGGACCTTCAGCGCGCGGCTCCGGCAGGCGATCAAACTTTTCGATTTCCGGGAACGAGACGTCAACAATCGGGCTTTTGCTGCCGCGCACCTGATTAATCATCTCCGGCAGACGATGCAGCGTCTGCGGGCCAAAAACGATGTCCACGCACTGCGCGCGCTGGCGAATTTTATCGCCCTCCTGCGAAGCCACACAGCCGCCCACGCCAATAATCAGCTCAGGATTCTTCGCCTTCAGCTTCTTCCAACGTCCCAGCAAGTGAAACACTTTTTCCTGCGCCTTCTCACGGATGGAGCAGGTATTCAGCAGCAGTACGTCTGCGTCTTCGGCTTCCTCCGTCAGGGTATAGCCGTGCGTGCTGTTCAGTAGGTCAGCCATCTTCGATGAATCATATTCGTTCATCTGACAGCCCCAGGTTTTGATATGCAGTTTTTTGGTCATTGAACTAGCCATTGATTCTGAGCAGAGAAGTGCAGGGCGCGTATTGTAATGCTTTGGCGCGGGTGTGACCAGCATGCCCGTCATACTTCGCACGCCAGGTGCGTTGGCTGCGCGCGGCTCCCCCGGTCACTTACTGATGTAAGCTCCCGGGGAGATCCTTGCATTGAGGGCATGATGCCCGGTTATATTTCATACGCCAGGTGCGTTAAACATGCACGGCTGAAGCACAAGGTTAGCAGGGCTTTTCTGCTGGTGCGGTAAATTTCCGGTACACTTTGCCACATAGAGTGCTGCCGCAAGGCGTCACGGCAATCAGAAGGATAAGAGTCAATGCAGGATTCACAGTTTGATGTGGTGGTGGTGGGCGGCGGCATGGTCGGTGCCGCGCTGGCCTGTGGTCTGGCGCAACAGCAGTTTCGCGTGGCGGTGATTGAGCGTGCTGAACCGGCCGCGTTTGACGCCAGCCTGGCGCCGGATATACGCATCTCCGCAATTGGTGCGTCATCGGTGGCGCTGCTGCGCCAGCTCAATGTCTGGCCGCGTGTCCAGGCGATGCGCAGCGCGCCCTACCGCAAGCTGGAAACCTGGGAGTGGCAAAGCGCACACGTCACCTTTGACGCGGCTGCACTGGGCATTCCCGAGCTGGGCTATATGGTGGAAAACAGCGTGCTGCAGCGCGCGCTGTGGGAGCAGATGCAGCAGGATGGCGTAACGCTGCTGTGTCCAGCCTCACTGCAGGCGCTGCAGGCGCATAGCGGCGGCTGGCAGCTGCAGCTGGATGACGGGAGCACGCTGGATAGCCAGCTGGTGGTGGGGGCCGATGGTGCTAATTCGCGCGTGCGCCAGCTGGCGGGTATCGGCGTGCGCGGCTGGAACTATGCGCAATCCTGCATGCTAATCAGCGTTGAGTGTGAACACGAGGCCGGCGATGCCACCTGGCAGCAATTTACGCCGGACGGACCGCGCGCGTTTCTGCCGCTGTTCGATCGCCACGCTTCGCTGGTGTGGTACGACGCGCCGGCGCGGATCCGTCAGCTGCAAAATCTGCCGCTCAGCCAGCTGGCCAAAGAAGTACAGGCCAACTTCCCGGCGCGTGTCGGCCGCTTCGAGGTGAAGAACGCGGCGTCGTTTCCGCTGGTGCGCCGCCATGCCACACGCTACGTGCTGCCGGGCCTGGCGCTGGTCGGTGATGCTGCACACACCATCAATCCGCTGGCCGGGCAAGGGGTTAATCTCGGCTACCGCGATGTGGATGCGTTGATTGATACGCTGGTGGACGCGCGCAGTCAGGCGCAGCGCTGGTCATCGCTGCCGGTTCTGCAGCGTTATCACCGTCAGCGCTACAAAGATAATTTGCTGATGCAGGGCGGTATGGATCTGTTCTACTTCGCCTTTAGCAACGCGCTGCCGCCGCTGCGTGTGGTGCGTAACCTTGGACTGATTGCGGCAGAGAATGCTGGCGTGCTCAAGCGTCAGGTGCTGCGTTACGCGCTGGGGTTGTAAACACACCGGGCGCCGCAATCGTGGCGGCGCCATCTGTTGTATAAGGCGTGAAATTGAGGAACGACAAAAACAACAAAGCCCGCAAAAGCGGGCCTGTTGTGCAATTTGGCTGGGGTGCAGGGATTCGAACCCCGGAATGCCGGAATCAGAATCCGGTGCCTTACCGCTTGGCGACACCCCAATAGGTGTTTGGTCAAATTGTCTTTGTATGGCTGGGGTGCAGGGATTCGAACCCCGGAATGGTGGAATCAGAATCCACTGCCTTACCGCTTGGCGACACCCCAATTTGTTTGGTGGCTACGACGGGAATCGAACCTGTGACCCCATCATTATGAGTGATGTGCTCTAACCGACTGAGCTACGTAGCCAGATTGTACTGCTTTACTGCGCCCGATGATGGCTGGGATACCTGGATTCGAACCAGGGAATGCCGGTATCAAAAACCGGTGCCTTACCGCTTGGCGATATCCCATTCGTCGACTCGTATCCACGAGAGTGCATCGGATTGGCTGGGGTACCTGGATTCGAACCAGGGAATGCCGGTATCAAAAACCGGTGCCTTACCGCTTGGCGATACCCCATCCGGCTGCCGAAGACTGAAATGGTGCGGGAGGCGAGACTTGAACTCGCACACCTTGCGGCGCCAGAACCTAAATCTGGTGCGTCTACCAATTTCGCCACTCCCGCAAAAAGATGGTGGCTACGACGGGAATCGAACCTGTGACCCCATCATTATGAGTGATGTGCTCTAACCAACTGAGCTACGTAGCCATCTTTTTTCGCGTTACCTTCATCGGCGTTGCGGGGCGCATTATGCGTATTGAGCTTTGTAGCGTCAACAAATTTTTTGCCGTTTTTTGCCTTAACGCGCCTGTTTGTCTGGCTTGTAACCAGGCTGATGATTTATTCGGCAATTTTCGATCGTATCCGCGTCAGATGCAAGAAAAAGGGGCCACAATGGGCCCCTTATACGCATAAAGAAAATGCTTATTTGTACGCTGACTGATGCACGCCTACCGCACGGCCAGACGGATCGTCCATCGATTTAAACGCTTCATCCCACTCAATGGCTTTCGCCGACGAACAGGCCACGGATGGACCGCCCGGCACGCACTCTGCCGCGCTTGGCAGTGGGAACAGCTCCTCAAAGATCTCGCGGTACAGATACGCTTCTTTCGAGGTTGGCGTGTTGTGCGGGAAGCGGAAATGTGCGGTCGCCAGCTGCTGCTCGCTAATCTGCTTCGCCGCCACTTCTTTCAGCGTGTCAATCCAGCTGTAGCCTACGCCATCAGAGAACTGCTCTTTCTGACGCCACGCCACGCTCTCCGGCAGGTAAGAGGAGAAACACTCACGCAGAATGTGTTTTTCCATTTTGCCGTTGCTGCCGCACATTTTGTCTTCCGGGTTGATGCGCATCGCGACATCAAGGAATTTTTTATCAAGGAACGGCACACGTGCTTCCACGCCCCACGCCGACATCGCTTTGTTAGCGCGCGCGCAGTCAAACATGTGCAGTGCCAGCAGCTTACGCACGTTTTCTTCGTGGAACTCCTGGGCGTTCGGTGCTTTATGGAAGTAGAGGTAACCACCAAACACTTCGTCCGCGCCTTCACCGGACAGCACCATTTTGATGCCCATCGCTTTGATTTTACGCGACATCAGATACATTGGCGTCGACGCGCGAATGGTGGTCACATCGTAGGTTTCGATGTGGTAAATCACATCGCGGATCGCATCCAGACCTTCCTGCACGGTGAAGTGAATTTCATGGTGCACGGTACCGAGGTGATCGGCCACCGCCTGCGCCGCTTTCAGATCCGGCGATCCTTCCAGACCGACGGCAAACGAGTGCAGCTGCGGCCACCATGCATCGCTCTTGTCCTGATCTTCCACACGTTTGGCGGCAAAGCGCTTGGTCACCGCAGAGATGATGGAAGAGTCGAGGCCGCCGGACAGCAGCACGCCGTACGGTACGTCTGACATCAGGTGACTCTTCACTGACTCTTCCAGCGCGTGCTTCAGGCCAGCGGCATCGGTGGTGTTTTGCGCCACGGCGGCAAAATCCATCCAGTCACGCTGCCAGTAACGACGGATTTCGCCATCGGTGCTGGAGAGGTAGCTTCCCGGCGGGAATTCTTTGATGCTGCGGCACACCGGCACCAGCGCTTTCATTTCAGAAGCAACATACAGGTTGCCGTGCTCATCGTTGCCCATATAGAGCGGAATAATACCGATGTGATCGCGGCCAATCAGATACTGCTGTTTGACGCTGTCCCACAGAATGAAGGCGAACATGCCCTGCAGGTCGTCGAGGAAGTCGAGGCCTTTTTCCTGATACAGCGCGAGGATGACTTCGCAGTCTGAACCCGTCTGGAACGCGTAGCGATCGCTCAGTTCCGCGCGCAGCGCCTGGTGGTTATAAATTTCGCCGTTAACAGCCAGTACGTGGGTGTGATCCGCGTTGTACAGCGGCTGGGCGCCGTTGTTCACGTCAACGATGGACAGGCGCTCGTGCACCAGAATGGCTTTGTCATCAGCGAAGACACCTGACCAGTCCGGGCCGCGGTGACGCATCAGACGCGAACATTCCAGCGCTTTCTTGCGCAGTTCAACAGGATCGGTCTTCAGATCCAGCACACCAAAAATCGAACACATAACTGACTCCTGATCTCACCCTGTGGCGATGTTATTGACTTGTTTGTCCGGCAGACTGCGCTGCGTGATGTATAAGAAAATGCGCTAATTGATAGTGGTAACGCAAGCGAAATCACCAAATACTGATAAAAAGATTGTTGGTGTGAAGTAATGTTGAATTTTATTCAAAAATTTAACTATTAAATTAGATGGTGTCTAATGAATTGTCAGAAGTGATGGTTTTGTGCGCAACCGATGAGGCCGCGTCAGCGGCTGAATCACAGCGCTATGCCAGACACATAAAAAAGCCCTGCACACCGTAACGGCGAGCAGGGCCATAAGCAGACAGCATGACGCGAATCAGAACAGGTCGATATCAGCCACGGAAGGGTAGATCCAGTCCGGACGGAACGGCATGGCGTCGATATCGCTCAGCGTAGAGACGCCGGACAGCACCAGAATGGTTTCCAGACCGGCCTGGAAGCCAGCCAGAATATCGGTGCGCAGGTTATCGCCCACAATCACCGTCTCTTCTGAATGCGCATGCATTTTATTCAGTGCGGCGCGCATGATGTAAGGGCTGGGCTTACCGACATAAAACGGTTTGCGGCCGGAAATGGTTTCGATACCGGCACAGAGCGCGCCACAGGCCGGCACAAAGCCGCGTGCGTGGGTATCAGGATTGGTCGCGATAAAACGTGCACCGTTGGCCACAAAGAAGGCGGCTTTATGCATCATCTCCCAGTTAAACGATCGCGTCTCGCCGACGATGACGAAATCCGGGTTGACGTCAGTGATGGTAAAACCGGCTTTATACAGTTCATGAATCAGCGCGCCTTCACCAATCACGTAGGCTTTTTTGCCCTCCTGACGACGCAGGAAATCCGCGGTGGCCATGGCGGAGGTGTAAAACACCGAATCCGGGATGTCGACGCCGGCGTTGGCAAAGCGGTTGGCCAGATCCTGCGCAGTTTGTGATGGATAGTTGGTCAGTACCACCAGCGGCATCTCTTTTTCCAGAATGCGCTGCAGGAATTCGTTTGCGCCTTTCACGGCGGTATTGTCGTGCATCAACACGCCGTCGATGTCACAGATTACGCTTTTGATGGTCATAGATGGCTTCCGGTCGGGCCTGCCAGCCGGCAGGCTTTCTATTATTCTTCCAGCAGGTGCTGCAGCAGAATGCCATTCAGCATAGCGCGTTTTGCCAGCGCGAAAGCGCCAATTGCCGAACGATGGTCCAGCTCAGACCGCACCACGGGCAGATTTTTGCGAAACGCGTTCAACGCCTGGGTGTTAATGCAGCCCTCAATCGCCGGGAACAGCACTTTATCGGCATCGGTAATTTCGCCGGCCAGCACCACTTTTTGCGGGTTAAACAGGTTAATGGCGATAGCGATCGCTTTGCCGAGATAGCGGCCAACGTACTCGATCACTTCGCAGGCCAGCGCGTCGCCCTGATTGGCGGCGCGGCAGATTTGCGGCATCTGGCAATCATCCAGCGTCAGGCTGCTGGGATAACCCTGATTGAGCAGGTGGCGCACGCGGTTCTCAATCGCGCCATTGGCGGCAATGGTTTCGAGGCAGCCAAAGTTGCCACAGTGGCAGCGTTCGCCGAGCGGATCGACCTGAATATGACCAATCTCACCCACGTTGCCATTGCTGCCGAGGAAAATGTGGCCGTTCGCGATGATGCCGGCGCCGGTTCCGCGGTGTAAACGCACCAGAATGGAGTCTGCACAGTCGCGGCTTGCACCGAAATAGTGCTCAGCCAGCGCCAGGCTGCGGATATCGTGCCCGACAAAACTGGTGACGTTAAAGCGTTTTTTCAGGCTCGCCACCAGCGGCCAGTGGCTGACGGCAATGTGCGGCATGTAGCGAATGATGCCGTTAATCGGGTCGACCAGCCCCGGCAGGATCACCGCGATAGCGATCAGCTCATGAATTTTACGCTGGTGCGTGCTCATAAAGGCACTGATGGCGTTGAACAGCGCGTTCTCCAGCGTCTCCTGGGTGCGCTCCGGCAGCGGATAATCTTCCTGCGCCAGCGATTTTCCGCTGAGATCAAACAGCGTCAGCGTGGCATCGTTGCGCCCCAGGCGCACGCCGATGGTATGAAAATGGCGGGTTTCGGTGATGATGGAGATGGCGCGGCGCCCACCGGTGGAGGCCTGTTGCTCCACCTCTTTGATGAGGCCGCGTTCGATAAGCTGACGGGTAATTTTGGTGACGCTGGCGGGCGCAAGCTGGCTGAGTTCGGCAATCTGAATACGCGAAATCGGCCCCTGTTGATCAATCAGCCGGTAAACAGCTGCACTGTTAAGTTGTTTGACAAGATCGACATTTCCTATTTGAGTCTGGCCGCCAGTGGTCATTCAGTACTTACTCGCTGAGGACGTTGTCTCCGTTGACGAACGTCTTAGTGATTTGATAATCGCGGGTAAAGACAGTGAGGTTGGCGACTTTTCCTGCTTCCACCGTACCAAACTGCCTTTCCACACCCATTGCCCTTGCCGGATACAGGGTCGCCATGCGCAGCGCTTCGTCCAGCGCGATACCACAATGTTCCACGCTATTCTGCACCGCTTCAATCATGGTCAGCGCAGATCCGCTCAGGGTACCGTTCTCATCTACGCACAGGCCGTCGCGATAGTATATTGTTTTACCTGCAAAAATGAATTGATCAATCGACGCACCGGCCGGCGCGGTGGCATCGGTCACCAGCACCAGTTTGTCGCCTTTGATTCGTTTTGCATTGCGCACGTTAGCGTAATTGACATGTAAACCGTCTGCAATAATGCCGCAGTATACATCAGCCGAATCAAACAGCGCACCGATAAGACCTGGCTCACGACCGCTAAAGGCGCTCATGGCGTTATACAGGTGGGTGGCAAAGGTGACGCCCGCGCTGATGCCCGCTTTGGCTTCGGCATAGGTGGCATTGGAGTGACCAGATGACACAATAATCCCGGCGTCACGCAGCTGGCGAATCACCGCGCTGCCCGCATTTTCCGGCGCCAGCGTAACTTTGGTGATGACGTCAGCGTTGGCGCACAGGAAATCCACCAGTTCCGCATCCGGCAAACGAATCAGCTGCGGATTGTGAGTACCTTTCTTCTCTTTATTCAGCCACGGACCTTCCAGATGCAGGCCCAGCGCCTGATTCTGATGCTTCGCCAGGTAAGCACGCATGGTTTCAATTGCGCGCTTCATCAGTTCATCACTGCTGGTAATCAGCGTCGGTAAATAGCTGGTGCAGCCGGATTTTTCATTGGCACGCTGCATGATCTCCAGCGTTTCCACGCTCAGGGCATTGATGTCGTCGTTGAACTGCACGCCGCCGCAGCCGTTGAGCTGCAGGTCGATAAATCCGGGAGCGATGAACGCACCAGCCACATCCTGTTGTGGAATCGCGGCGTCCAGCGCATCGCGCGGGCAGACACGCTCAATCAGGCCATTGGCAATCACCACGGCGTGATTGTCCAGAACTTCATGACCGGTAAAAATCCGGCCGTTAACTAATGCGTACATCATCTCTTCTCCCGGCTGAACCTGCTGCGCTTAACAGCAGGCTTTCTACAACGTGTTGTTACACACCCTTCATATTTTCCGCTTCCATTTCGCGGAAATATTTCACGGTTTTCACTTTCAGTTCCATGGTGGCTGGCTCATCACACACCACCACCGCTTTCGGGTGCAGCTGCAGGCAGCTGATGGTCCACATGTGGTTGACGTTACCTTCTACCGCCGCCTGCAGCGCCTGGGCTTTGACGTGGCCGGTCACCAGAATCATCACTTCTTCCGCATCCAGCAGCGTGCCGACGCCCACGGTCAGGGCATATTTAGGCACCTGATCAACATCGCCGTCGAAGAAACGCGAGTTCGCCACACGGGTGTCGTGCGTCAGGGTTTTAATGCGGGTGCGGGAAGAGAGCGAAGAAGCCGGTTCGTTGAACGCAATGTGGCCATCGTTGCCGACGCCGCCCATAAACAGGTGGATTTTACCCAGTGCGCGGATCTTCTCTTCGTATTGGCGACATTCTGCGTCAATATCTTCGGCATTGCCATTCAGAAGATTGATATTTTCTGGTTGAATATCAACGTGATCGAAAAAGTTACGGTACATAAAGCTGTGATAGCTTTCCGGATGCTCTTTCGGCAGACCGACATACTCATCCATATTGAAGGTGATCACGTGTTTGAAACTAACCTGGCCCGCTTTATGCATCTCGATCAGGTGCTTGTAGGCTTCCAGCGGCGTACCGCCGGTTGGCAGTCCCAGCACAAAGGGACGGTCTGCGCTGGGTTTAAAGGCATTGATGCGATTAACGATATGGCGTGCAGCCCATTTACCCACCTGGGTCGGTGTGGCCAAAGGGATCAGTCTCATGTCTTCACCTCAGTTAAGATTGGAAAGTTAGGGTCGCGTTTACTGCTGCAGCTGGCTGCTTATAGGGTAACCCGTTTGCGCGCTCGCGGCGTTGGAAAAGTGCGACCTGATATTTTTCATCATAAAATAAGTTTGTGGTGGTGGCTAGCATTTCGCAGTGAAAAACGTCCATTTTGGTGATTAAAGTCACAGTTACACTGGTTTTAATTTGCGAGGCGAATTAATTTATCTTTACACTGCGCCACGTGGTGAAGTGTGTCATCAAGGTACCGGGTGCCGGGATAATAAAATCAACCCGCATCACGGCAAAACGCCAGTCTCATAGGGGGAGAATAAGGTGAGTATTTTAGGATATCTGCAAAAGGTCGGCCGCGCGCTTATGGTGCCGGTAGCGACCCTGCCGGCAGCGGCAATCCTGATGGGGGTAGGTTACTGGATCGATCCTGACAGCTGGGGCGCAGGCAATGCGCTGGCAGCACTGCTGATCAAATCGGGTTCTGCCATCATCGACAACATGTCCGTGCTGTTCGCCATTGGTGTGGCTTACGGCATGTCAAAAGATAAAGACGGTGCAGCGGCATTAACCGGCTTTGTAGGTTTCCTCGTGGTTACTACCCTGTGTTCACCCGCCGCGGTGGCCATGATTCAGAAAATGCCGGTGGAGCAGGTTCCTGCCGCCTTCGGTAAAATCAATAACCAGTTTGTCGGCATCCTGGTGGGCATTCTCTCGGCGGAAGTCTATAACCGCTTTAGCCACGTTGAGCTGCCTAAGGCGCTGTCGTTCTTCAGCGGTCGCCGTCTGGTTCCTATCCTGGTTTCCTTCCTGATGATTGTGGTCGCCTTTATCCTGATGTACGTCTGGCCGATCATTTTCGGCGGTCTGGTGAGCTTTGGTGAGCACATTCAGAAACTGGGCTCGGTCGGTGCGGGCGTGTACGCCTTCTTTAACCGTCTGCTGATTCCGGTTGGCCTGCACCACGCGCTGAACTCGGTGTTCTGGTTCGATGTGGCGGGCATCAACGACATTCCGAAATTCCTTGGCGGCGCGCAGTCTATCGCCAACGGTACCGGCATCCCGGGTATCACCGGTCGCTATCAGGCGGGCTTCTTCCCGATCATGATGTTCGGTCTGCCGGGTGCGGCGCTGGCAATCTATCACTGCTCACGTCCGGAAAACCGCGCTAAAGTCGGTGGTATCATGCTGGCAGCGGCATTCGCCGCTTTCTTCACCGGCATCACCGAGCCGCTGGAATTCTCCTTCATGTTCGTGGCGCCAGTGCTGTATGTAATCCACGCCGTGCTGACCGGTATTTCGGTCTTCATCGCTGCCAGCATGCACTGGATTGCCGGTTTCGGTTTCAGTGCCGGTCTGGTGGACATGGTGCTGTCGACGCGTAACCCGCTGGCTGTGCACTGGTGGATGCTGATCCCGCAGGGTCTGGTGTTCTTCGTCATCTACTATGTGGTGTTCCGCTTCACCATTCAGAAATTCAACCTGCTGACGCCGGGCCGCGAGCTGGCTGCCGGTGATGAGACAGACGGCTACGACGTCAACGTTGATCACAGCAGCAACGGTGAGAGCGAAACCGAATCACTGGCGCGTCGCTATATCGGTGCGATAGGCGGTTCTGACAACCTGACCAACATCGACGCCTGCATCACCCGTCTGCGTCTGAATGTGAAAGACTCTGCGCAGGTGAATGAGAGTGTAGCTAAACGCCTCGGTGCTTCTGGCGTGATCCGCCTTAACAAGCAGAGCGTGCAGATCATTGTTGGTACGCAAGCCGAAAGCATTGCGACCGCGATGAAAACCGTACTGAGTAAAGGCCCGGTGGCCGGCGCAGCTGCGCCAGCAGCGGCAACAACCGCTGCGCCTGCTGCTGCTCAGCCCCAGGCCGTGCGCAACAGCGAGAAAAAGGTGATTGCAACGCTGCTGGCACCGGTCAGTGGCGAAGTGGTAGCGCTGGAAAACGTGCCGGATGAAGCTTTCGCCAGCAAAGCGGTAGGCGATGGCCTGGCGATCAAACCGAGCGATAAAACTGTCGTCGCGCCGGTGGCGGGTACCGTGGTGAAAATCTTCAACACCAACCATGCATTCTGCCTTGAAGCCGAAAATGGCGTCGAGATTGTCGTGCACATGGGGCTCGACACCGTCGCGCTGGAAGGTAAAGGGTTTACCCGTCTGGTGGAAGAGGGCGCAACCGTCACAGCGGGTCAGCCGATCCTCGAAATGGATCTGGACTTCCTCAACGCCAATGCGCGTTCGATGATCAGCCCGGTGGTGGTCAGCAACAGCGATGATTTCGCTGGTCTGAATCTGCTGGCAGGCGGTACCGTGGTGGCAGGCGTTACGCCGCTGTATGAAGTGAAAAATTAACACGTTTTGATCGTCACTGAAGGCAGGAAGCAATTCCTGCCTTTTTTGTTTTAAAACGACCAACAAACGGTTGTTTCCCTTCAGCGCTTTGTGGATCATACTCCGTTACTTCGTGGTACAAATCACCCGCTATTGTTTTGAGGATTTTGAGATGAGTGAGGCTGAAGCCCGCCCAACGAACTTTATTCGTCAGATCATCGACGAAGATTTGGCGAGCGGTAAGCACAACAGTGTGCATACCCGTTTCCCGCCTGAGCCCAATGGTTACCTGCATATTGGCCATGCAAAATCGATCTGCCTGAACTTTGGTATCGCACAAGATTATCAGGGGCAGTGCAACCTGCGTTTCGACGACACCAATCCGGTCAAAGAGGATATGGAGTTCGTTGAATCGATCAAGAATGATGTGCAATGGCTGGGCTTTGAGTGGAGCGGCAACATTCGTTACTCCTCTGACTACTTTGACCAACTGTTCAACTACGCGGTTGAGCTGATCAACAAAGGCCTGGCCTACGTTGATGAGCTGTCGCCAGAGCAGATCCGTGAATATCGCGGCACGCTAACCGCGCCGGGCAAAAACAGCCCGTATCGCGATCGCAGCGTGGAAGAGAACCTGGCGCTGTTCCAGAAGATGCGTGATGGCGGCTTCGAAGAGGGCAAAGCCTGTCTGCGTGCCAAAATCGACATGGCATCCAGCTTTATTGTGATGCGCGATCCGGTGCTGTACCGCATTAAATATGCCGAACACCACCAGACTGGCAACAAGTGGTGCATCTATCCGATGTACGACTTTACCCACTGCATCTCCGATGCGCTGGAAGGCATCACCCATTCCCTGTGTACGCTGGAGTTCCAGGACAACCGTCGTCTCTACGACTGGGTGCTGGATAACATCACCATTCCGGTGCATCCGCGTCAGTACGAGTTTTCGCGCCTGAATCTGGAATATGCGGTGATGTCGAAGCGTAAGCTGACGCAGCTGGTGAGCGAGAAGATTGTTGAAGGCTGGGACGATCCGCGCATGCTGACCGTATCCGGTCTGCGCCGTCGTGGCTATAGCGCGGCGTCAATCCGCGAATTCTGCCGCCGTATCGGTGTGACCAAGCAGGACAACATTGTTGAGATGGCGTCGCTGGAGTCGTGCATTCGTGACGACCTCAACGAGAACGCGCCGCGCGCTATGGCGGTGCTGGATCCGCTGAAAGTGGTGATCGAGAACCTGCCGGCCGGGCATGAAGAAATCATCAGCATGCCGAACCATCCGAACAAACCGGAGATGGGCACGCGTGAGGTGCCGTTCAGCCGTGAGGTGTGGATCGATCGTGCCGACTTCCGTGAAGAGGCCAACAAGCAGTACAAGCGTCTGGTGCTGGGTAAAGAAGTTCGTCTGCGCAACGCTTACGTCATTCGTGCCGAGCGCGTGGCGAAAGATGAAGCCGGCAACATCACCTGCATCTACGCTACCTGCGATGTCGACACCCTGAGCAAAGATCCGGCCGATGGCCGCAAGGTGAAAGGCGTTATCCATTGGGTGTCGGCGATTCACGCGCTGCCTGCCGAATTCCGCCTGTACGATCGTCTGTTCAGCGTGCCAAATCCGGGCGCGGCCGAGGATTTCCTCACCACCATTAACCCGAACTCGCTGGAGATCAAACAGGGCTTCGTTGAGCCGGGTCTGCGTGCCGCCAGCGCGCTGGCGCCGTATCAGTTTGAGCGCGAAGGTTACTTCTGCGCTGACAGCGTGTACTCGCAGCCGTCGAAACTGGTGTTCAACCGCACTGTGGGTCTGCGTGATACCTGGGCAAAAATCGGCGAATAATTTTACTGCTTGATAGCACGATATGATCAGCAAAGGGCGAGCAATCGCCCTTTTTTATTGCCCGTTATCTGCAAACGGGAATCGATTATGCTGAACCAGACAAAAAACAGTAATTACGCGCGATTACGACTAATCTGACTTTAATAAAATTAACTAATTTACCCGTGTGAAATCGTTATTTTCAGGTAGGCTATGCGCTCTTAAATGTTGCTGTGCGGGTTAGCGAAGGAAGAAAAATGACAAGTCTCGCTCTGGAAGCCAAACATAGCGTGGTGGTTTTACATCAGCTTATCGAACGTATTTTTAATCAGGCCGAAGGCAGCGATGACAGTATGGATCTGCTGCTGTCGCACTTTCATCCCGACTTCAAAATGGTGACGCCGCAAGGCAAACAGCTCGATCTTAATGACACTGAAACCCTGTTTCGCAAACTGCACGGGCAGCGGGAAGGGATGCGAATCGCCACCAGTGAGCATGCCATCATTTCCCAGCAGCAGCAGGAAGTGACCATTCAGTATCACGAACTGCAAATGCTTAACGGCAACAACCAGACCCGCATTTCGCTGGCGGTGCTGGACTGCAGCACGCCGGTTCCGCGCTGGCGCTATTTGCAGGAAACGCTGGTCGCCTGAACGCAGCCATAAAAAAACCGGTGCCTGGCACCGGTTTTTTTATACTGCATAGCATATTCAATTACTGATCGTGGAGCGTCTCGTCTTCGCGGCAGTCTCCCAGCGCACAGTGGCCGTACAGATACAGGCTGTGGTTGCTGAGTTTGATACCGTGGCGTGTTGCAATCTCACGCTGACGCGTTTCGATAGATTCATCGCTAAACTCGATCACTTTGCCGCAGTCGAGGCAAATCAGGTGATCGTGGTGATGCTGCTGGGTCAGTTCGAACACGGATTTCCCGCCTTCGAAGTTATGACGCGTCACGATGCCGGCGTCGTCAAACTGGTTCAGAACACGGTATACCGTCGCCAGACCAATCTCTTCGCCCATGTCGATCAGGCGTTTGTACAAATCTTCCGCACTGACATGATGGGACTCGGGTCCGGGTCCCTGAAGCACTTCCAGAATCTTCAGTCTGGGCAGCGTGACTTTCAGGCCAGCCTTTTTCAATGCGGAGTTGTTGTCAGTCATGCGGATATTGTCCTGTTACTTTGCTAGTCACTTACGGCGCAAAGGCCTTGAATGTGTGGTCAACGCGCATTCTCATTTGCGTCTCATTATAGAGCTCAGCCTGCGAAATGAAAACCGGCTGCGGCGGACAATTCCCCGGATGCTGTAAGGAGAAATGTCGTGAGCCTCAGCGGGATCGTGCAGATCGATGTTCCTTTTCGCGCAGTCTCAGTCTGATGCCCGAGGAATAAGCAGATGACCGTTGCGGGTATTCTACAGAATTGAGGGAAAAAGTTAAAAAACCGTAGCTATTATTTTTATAGGTAATTCCATTGCCCGATGTGAGCCAGCGCCCACATCGGACAGGAAAGCATCAGGCTTCGATGATCGCCTGCAGCTGCAGCTCATCAAAGATCTGCTTAACCCATTTGTCGACGCGCTCGTTAGTCAGTTCAGGCTGACGATCTTCATCGATGGCGAGGCCGAGGAAGTGTTTGTCGTCTGCCAGACCTTTAGAGGCTTCGAAGTGGTAACCTTCGGTTGGCCAGTGGCCCACAATCACTGCGCCGTTTGGCTCAATGATGTCGCGAATGGTGCCCATCGCGTCACAGAAGTACTCGGCATAATCTTCCTGATCGCCGCAGCCAAACAGCGCTACCAGCTTACCGTTGAAATCAATCTCTTCCAGCGTCGGGAAGAAGTCATCCCAGTCGCACTGGGCTTCACCGTAGTACCAGGTCGGAATACCCAGCAGCAGAATATCGAATGCTTCGAGATCTTCTTTGGTGCTCTTAGCAATGTCATGCACTTCGGCGACATCTTTACCCAGTTGTTTCTGGATCATTTTTGCAATGTTTTCAGTGTTGCCGGTATCGCTGCCGAAGAAAATGCCTACGATTGCCATGGAGTGAGTAACCTCTTAAATCCTGATTGTGAAAGTAAGTCAGAAGACGACACAGTTATGCGAATGATAGCAGACCGGCGAAAAGCGCGGAATGTGTAAAGCGCTGAGTTTGTGTTCCAGCGTGCGGTCTGCGCACGTTACGCCAGTTTAAGCTGCGCCAGCAGCATTTGTTCAATCAGTTCACTGCGGCTGATGTTCTGCTGCTCGGCCAGCGTATTAAGCGCGTCGACCGCTTCGCTGGACATTTTCAGCTCAACGCGGCGCAGGCCGCGCACCCGGTCGCGCTTCAGCTGGTTGCGCTTATTAATGCGCAGCTGCTCATCACGCGACAGCGGACTGGTTTTAGGGCGACCGGGACGCCGCTCGTCTGCGAAGAGATCGAGCGTGGTACGATCTGTCTGTTCTTTTGCCATGGTTTGTGAAACTGCGTGGGCGCGAACGGCGGAAAGGCGCTGCGCGATTTAAACATTTATCGGCCCGACCGCGGCGAAAAAAGCATCCGCGGCAAATTTTTAGCGCGACATCATACTCCAGCGCCCGGCGCGACGCCAACCCTAAACCGCCCGTAGCAAGCTTTTGCTTTTACAGGTTAAAAAAGCGGCGCACCGCGCGCAGCACGGCATCGGGTTTTTCGGCATGCACCCAGTGGCCGGCACCGCTGATAATGTGCGCCTGCGCCTGCGGGAACTGGCGCAGCAGCGCATCACGGTGCTGATTGTCCAGATAGGGTGAATCACCGCCGCGAATAAACAGCGCCGGATGAGGCCACGCGGGCACCTCCTGCCAGCCGGAGAGCACCGGATAATTGTCCCACAACACCGGCACGTTAAAGCGCCATTCGCCTTCATGGAAAGATTTCAGAATGAACTGAATCACGCCTTCTTCGCGCACGTGCTCACGCATCACGTCGGCCGCAGCGCTGCGGCGCGTGACGCCAGCTGCGCTGACCGCGCGGATCGCCGCGAAGATCTCATCGTGGCGTCGCGTCTGGTAATCCACCGGCGCGATATCAATCAGCACCATTTTGCCAATCCGTTCGGGCGCAACGGCGCTCAGCGCCATGGCAATTTTGCCGCCCATTGAGTGGCCGATAACATCGACCCGTTCGATGTGGTGCGCGTCCAGCGTATCGACCATATCCTGCGCCAGCGCAGCGTAGTGCATCTCTTCGCTGCGCGGAGACAGGCCGTGGTTACGGACATCCACCTGCAGCGTGGGCCGTGCATCGCGCACGCCGCGCGCCAGTACGCCGAGGTTATCCAGGCTACCAAACAGGCCATGAATTAACAGAATGGGCTGGGCATCAGGGGCAGATTGTTCAGTTTGCAGACGGGCGTTCAAAATCATGGCTAAAGTTCTTTCGGTTGAGACCTGGGCTTAGGGTATCATGGATTCACCTGTCCCGGCGCCAGGCGGTCAGGCATTAGGGCATATTCCGACTTTTGCCCGTAAACGATGCCAGCGCTACCGGCTGTCGCGGATTTAACTTTATAATCCTTATGTTAGAGCCCGCTCACATTTTGCACGACCGGATTTTGTTAAGGCCTTTGCAAAGTAGCGTGGTTCTGCCATTTGCCAGAATCGCACGGAAAAAGATGAAAACGATTGAAGTTGACGAAGAACTCTACCGTTATATTGCCAGCCACACGCAGCACATTGGTGAAAGCGCCTCGGACATTTTGCGCCGTATGCTGAAATTCACTGCCGGCCAGAGCGCATCCGCTGCGCCAGCGGCGAATGCGGCGGTAAAAGAAGCACCGGCTGCACGCAGCGAAGCGCGACCTCAGGATCGCGTGCGCGCCGTGCGTGAGCTGCTGCTGTCTGACGAGTATGCGGAGCAGAAGAAAGCGGTTAATCGCTTCATGCTGATCCTGTCAACGCTTTATCGTCTTGATCCGGCAGCCTTTGCTGATGCCACTGCCTCGCTGCAGGGCCGCACCCGCGTCTACTTTGCGGGTGACGAGCACACGCTGCTGCAAAATGGCACCCATACTAAGCCGAAGCACGTCCCCGGCACGCCGTACTGGGTGATCACCAATACCAATACAGGTCGTAAATGCAGCATGGTGGAACACATCATGCTTGCCATGCAGTTCCCGCAGGAACTGGCAGAGAAAGTTTGCGGCACCATTTAAACCGAAGCGTCAGGGAGAAGCGCCAATGGCCAATCACCCCCGTGCCGGGCAACCTGCCCAGCAGAGCGATTTGATTAACGTTGCACAATTAACCTCGCAGTACTACGTCCTGAAGCCGGATGCGGCGAACCCGGACCATGCGGTGAAATTTGGCACCTCCGGCCACCGCGGCAGCGCGGGACGTCATAGCTTCAATGAAGTACACATTCTGGCGATTGCGCAGGCGATCGCTGAAGAGCGTAAAAAGAACGGCATCACCGGCCCGTGCTACGTAGGTAAAGACACCCATGCGCTGTCTGAGCCGGCAATCCTGTCAGTGCTGGAAGTGCTGGCCGCCAACGGCGTTGATGTGATTGTGCAGCAGGACAACGGCTATACGCCGACGCCGGCGATCTCCAACGCCATTCTGGAGCACAACAAGCGCGGCGGCGCGCAGGCGGACGGTATCGTGATTACCCCGTCGCACAACCCGCCGGAAGACGGCGGCATCAAGTACAATCCGCCGAACGGTGGACCGGCTGACACCAACGTCACCAAAGTGGTGGAAGATCGTGCGAATCAGCTGATCAAAGGTGAGCTGAAAGAGGTTAAGCGTCTGGCGCTGGCTCAGGCGTGGGCCAGTGGCCACATCGTTGAGCAGGATCTGATCCAGCCATACGTTGAAGGTCTGGCGCAGGTGATTGACTTCCCGGCGATCCAGAAAGCCGGCCTGAAAATCGGTGTCGATCCGCTCGGCGGTTCCGGCATGGCCTACTGGCAGCGCATTGCTGAGCACTACCAGCTGGATCTGACCATCGTCAATGATGCCATCGACCAGACGTTCCGCTTCATGCATCTGGATAAAGATGGCGTGGTGCGCATGGACTGTTCGTCCGAGTGCGCGATGGCCGGTCTGCTGGCGTATAAAGACAAGTTCGATCTGGCCTTCGGTAACGATCCGGATTACGACCGTCACGGCATCGTCACGCCCGCCGGTCTGATGAACCCGAACCACTATCTGGCGGTAGCGATCAACTACCTGTTCCAGCACCGTCCGCAGTGGGGCAAAGAGGTGGCCGTCGGTAAAACGCTGGTTTCCAGCGCGATGATTGACCGCGTGGTGAACGACATTGGTCGCAAGCTGGTGGAAGTACCGGTCGGCTTCAAATGGTTCGTGGATGGTCTGTTCGACGGCAGCTTTGGCTTTGGCGGCGAAGAGAGCGCCGGCGCCTCGTTCCTGCGTTTCGACGGCTCCGCCTGGTCAACAGACAAAGACGGCATCATCCTGTGTCTGCTGGCGGCGGAAATCACTGCGGTTACCGGTAAGAACCCGCAGCAGCACTATGATGAGCTGGCCGCGCGTTTTGGTGCGCCAAGCTACAACCGTCTGCAGGCACCTGCCACTTCTGCGCAGAAAGCGGCACTGTCGAAGCTGTCACCTGAAATGGTCAGCGCCGATACGCTGGCGGGCGACCCGATCACCGCACGTCTGACCGCGGCACCGGGCAACGGCGCCTCGATTGGTGGTCTGAAAGTGATGACTGAAAACGGCTGGTTCGCGGCACGTCCGTCCGGCACGGAAGACGCCTACAAAATCTATTGTGAAAGCTTCCTCGGCGCTGAGCATCGCCAGCAGATCGAGAAAGAAGCGGTAGAAATTGTCAGCGAAGTGCTGAAAAACGCCTGACAGGGCATCCTGCATGAAGAAGGCCGCGTTTGCGGCCTTTTTTTATGGCATGAAGCGATAGCCGATGCCGGTTTCTGTCAGCAGGTGCGTCGGCTGGGTGGGATTGGCTTCCAGCTTTTGCCGCAGGTGTCCCATATAGATGCGCAGATAATGGCTGTGTTCCACGGCGTTGGGCCCCCACACCTGGTTAAGCAACTGGCGCTGGGTCAGCACTTTGCCAGCGTTATTCAGCAGCAGGCTGAGCAGGCGAAATTCGGTCGGTGTCAGATGCACCTCTTCGCCGCTGCGCAGCACGCGCCGCGCGGCGAGATCAACGCTCACTTCGCCAAACTGCACCAGCGGCTCCGGCTGGCTGCGCTGATGACGACGCAGCGCCACGCGCACGCGCGCCAGCAGTTCGCCGATGCCAAACGGCTTAGTGAGATAGTCGTCAGCGCCGGCATCCAGCGCCTCTATTTTATCCTGCTCGTCACTGCGTGCTGACAGCACAATTACCGGCATGCTGCTCCACTGCCGCACTTCGCGGATGAAGGCATTGCCATCGCCGTCCGGTAAACCGAGATCGAGAATCACCAAATCCGGTTTGCGCGTAGCCGCTTCAATCAGGCCGCGCTGCAACTGCTCCGCTTCCACAATCTTCAGGCCTTCGCTCTCCAGCGCCAGGCGCACGAAACGGCGAATCTCCTTTTCATCTTCGACAATCAAGATGGTCGTCACGCTGACTCCTGCGGCAAATAAGGTTAACGCATTACTTTAACAATAAACCGCGACGGCGTCCGTCACGATCTCAGTAACTCGCTGTGATCCAAAATTTTACAAAAATGTAACTTCCTTTCATCCCGGCCAGGAAATGGCTGAAAAAAGATCAAAATAGTGGTCGGATGAGTAGTAAAATTACACAACCAGGCGTAATATCTGAGGCAGATCACATTTCATAGCAAAATTTACCACGAGGAGGCATTGATGTATCAGGCATATCCACTCGCCAAAATTGTGCTGCGCCGTGTGCTGGTGGTATTGATTGGCGTACTGGCGCTGCCAGTGATGCTGTTACGCCAGGATCGCGCGCGCTTCTACAGTTATCTGCACCGCATGTGGTGCAAAACCAGCACCAAACCAGTCTGGCTGGCGCAATCGGAAGCGGCAGGCGGTATCTACTGGTAACGCCCGGCTTCGCGGTGATAACCCGGTGACCTCGCTCGAGGCACCGGGTTTTTTTATCTTAAAGTGGTGCGACAAACGCATTGTCCCGCTGTTATCTCGCGGCATTTCAGCTACACTTAAACCTCTACAAGATTTTGGAGGTTGTACAAGTATGAGCGAGAAAATTCCTGTAGGTATCAGTGCCTGCCTGCTCGGGGATAGCGTCCGATTCGATGGCGGCCACAAGCGTTTTGCCTTTGCAACTGACGAGCTCGCGCCATTTGTGCGCTTCGAACCTGTCTGCCCGGAAATGGCCATCGGTCTGCCGACGCCGCGCCCGGCGCTGCGGCTGGTCAAACAGAGCGACGATCAGATCCACCTGTGTTTCAGTAAAGACGGCGGGGAAGAGCTGACCGACGACATGGCCCGCTGGTCTGCGGAGCGCGTCAAATCGCTGCACCATCTGTGCGGCTACATCCTGTGTGCCAAATCGCCGAGCTGCGGACTGGAGCGCGTGCGCGTCTACGAGCCTGACACTAACAACAATCGCAAAGCCGGCACCGGCGTGTTCACCTCGTTCCTGCAGAAAGAGCTACCGTGGCTGCCGCTGGAAGAGGATGGACGCCTGCACGATGACGCGATCCGCGAAAACTTTATGGGGCGCGTCTATGCGCTGCATGAGTTTAACGATATGTGGCGCAGTGGGCTGACGCGCCACAAGCTGATTGCCTTCCACAGTCGCTACAAACTACTGCTGCTGTCGCATGCGCAGGATGAGTACCGCGAGATGGGGCGGTTTGTCGCGGCGATGGAACAGTGGGAGTCACTGGATGCGTACGCCTTTGAATACCGTAACCGTCTGATGCACCTGATGTCGCACCAGGCGTCGCGCCGTAATCACACCAATGTGCTGATGCACGTACAGGGCTATTTTCGGCCGAAGCTGAGTTCACCGCAGCGTCAGGAGCTGGCGCAGCTGATCGACCGCTACCGTCGCGGTGTGCAGCCGTTGCTGGCCCCCATCACCATGCTGAAACATTACATGGCAGAGTTCCCGCACCCGTGGCTGGCGCAGCAGCGTTATTTCGATCCCTACCCGGAAGCGCTGCGTCTGCGCTACGGCCAGTAAACACGGAGCGTTATGAGCACTCACTTAGTCTGGCTGCGTAACGATTTGCGCATGAATGATAACAGCGCACTGGCCGCGGCCTGCCGCGACAGTCAGGCCGAGGTGCTGGCGCTGTTCATCGCCACGCCCGGCCAGTGGCAGCAACACAGCATGGCCCCCAAACAGGCGGCTTTTATCCATCAAAACCTGTGCCTGCTGCAGCAGTCGCTGGCAGAACGCGGTATCAAGCTGCACTTTCATCAGTGCGATGACTTCGCTGCGTCGGTCGACTATCTGGCGACCTTCTGCCAGCAGCACAAGGTGGATGCGCTGTTTTACAACTATCAGTATGAAATCAATGAGCGCCAGCGCGACGCTGCGGTTGAGAAGCAGCTCGATCAGCAGGGCGTGGTGTGCCAGGGGTTCGATGACAGCCTGCTGTTACCGCCGGGCAGCGTACAGACCGGCAGCAACAGCATGTTCAAAGTGTTCACGCCGTTCAGCAAAGCGTTTATCCGGCGTCTGCAACAGGGGCTGCCAGAGTGCCATCACGCACCGAAAGCGCGCGCCGGGGCACCCGTGGCCGCCGGCAAAAAAATAGCGGCATTCGATTATCCTGTGGAAGAATTCGACGAAACCTGGTTTCCTGCCGGAGAAGAGGCGGCGCTGAAGCAGCTGCGCCAGTTTGCCCAGCAGCGGGTGGAAAAATATGACCAGCAGCGCGACATACCGGCGATTGACGGCACCAGCCGCCTGTCGCCATATCTGGCGATTGGTGTGCTGTCGCCGCGTCAGTGCCTGCATCGCATTCTGAAGGAGCATCCGCAGGCGCTGAACAACGGCAGCGCGCTGGTGTGGCTCAATGAACTGGTCTGGCGCGAATTTTATCGTCACCTGATGGTGGCCTTTCCGGCGCTGTGTAAGCATCAGCCGTTTGTCGACTGGACGCGCAACGTCAGCTGGCAACAGAATGAGCAACACCTTACCGCCTGGCAGCAGGGCAAAACCGGTTATCCGATTGTTGACGCAGCGATGCGCCAGCTCAAAACGCTGGGCTGGATGCACAATCGGTTACGCATGATCACCGCCAGCTTCCTGGTGAAAGATCTGCTGATTGACTGGCGCGAGGGTGAACGCTATTTCATGCAGCAGCTGATTGACGGCGATCTGGCGGCCAATAACGGTGGCTGGCAGTGGGCCGCGTCGACCGGCACCGACGCCGCGCCTTACTTCCGCATCTTCAACCCAACGACCCAGGGCGAGCGCTTTGATAAGCAGGGCGAGTTTATCCGCCGGTGGCTGCCGGAGCTGCAAGACGTACCGGACAGCGCCATCCATCAGCCGCACGCCTGGGCGGAGAAAAATAACAAGAAACTCGATTATCCGGCGCCAATCGTGGAACATAAGGCGGCACGTAAAAAGACACTAGACGCCTTCGAGCGCGCGCGCAGCGCAGCCTGAGGCGGTCACGGAGCCGTTATGAACAATTTCGAGTTAGAACACATCGTCAATCAGCAACTCAACACCAGTGCCTTCAGCGACTATGCGCCCAACGGTTTGCAGGTTGAGGGGCGTGAGCAGGTGCGCCGTGTAATCACCGGCGTGACGGCCTGTCAGGCGCTGCTGGATGAGGCGGTAAAACGCCAGGCCGATGCGATACTGGTGCATCATGGCTACTTCTGGAAGAGCGAAGCGCCGGTGATTAAAGGGATGAAACGCCAGCGTCTGCGCACGCTGCTGGCCAATGACATCAACCTGTACGGCTGGCACCTGCCGCTCGATGCTCACCCACAGTTGGGCAACAACGCCCAGCTGGCCACGCTGTTTGATATCGACGTCAAAGGTGAAATCCAGCCGCTGGTGCCCTGGGGCGAGCTGGCTGAGCCGCTAAGCGGTCCGGCGCTGGCGGAAAAAATCGCGGCGCGCCTTGGACGCCAGCCGCTGCACTGCGGTGATAATGCTCCGGCGCTGATTCGCCGGGTGGCATGGTGCAGCGGTGGCGGCCAGGGCTTTATCGATGCGGCCGCCGCCTTTGGCGTCGACGCCTTTATCAGCGGTGAAGTCTCTGAGCAGACCATTCACAGCGCCCGTGAACAGGGGCTGCATTTCTTTGCTGCCGGCCATCACGCCACCGAACGCGGCGGCATTAAAGCGCTCGGTGAGTGGCTAGCCAGCCAGCATGGTCTGGATGTGACCTTTATCGATATCGACAACCCCGCCTGACCGCTTCGCTTATGCGCCCGGAAAACACGTGCCGGGCGCAAATCAGTTGACACATCTCCTTCACTTTCGCATAACTTATTGACTTTTCGCATAAGCGAATGCCCTCAGGCGCGCCGTCACTGCGGTCACGGCGCGTTTTATTAATGACCGGGAGGTGGGTTTTGCAACGAGCACGTTGTTATCTGCTGGGTGAGCGGGCGGTGGTACTGGAGCTGGAACCGCCGGTTTCGCTCGTCAGCCAGCAGCGCATCTGGGGATTGTGCCAGCGGCTGCAGCAGAATGAGCAGATCGCGGAAGTGATTCCGGGCATGAATAACCTGACGCTGCTGCTGCGCGATCCGCAGCTGAAAGCGCTGGATGCTATCGAGCGTTTGCAGCGCTGGTGGGAAGAGAGCGAGGTGCTGCTGGCCGAGCCGCGTCAGGTTGAGATTCCGGTGGTGTATGGCGGCGCGGGCGGTCCGGATCTGGCGGAGGTCGCCCGTGCGGCGGATCTGACCTCGCAACAGGTGGTGGAGCTGCACAGCAGCGCGGATTACGTGGTCTATTTCATTGGCTTTCAGCCGGGTTTCCCTTATCTCGGTGGGCTGGATGAGCGGCTGCACACGCCGCGTCGCGCCGAGCCCCGGCTGGTGGTGCCTGGCGGTTCGGTGGGCATTGGCGGCAGCCAGACCGGTATCTATCCGCTGGCTGCGCCCGGTGGCTGGCAGTTGATTGGTCACACGCCGCTTAGCCTGTTCGATCCACAACAGCAGCCGCCGACGCTACTGCGTCCCGGCGACAGCGTCCGCTTCGTGCCACAACGGGAGGGCGTATGTTAAACATTTTGCGTGCCGGATTAATGACCTCGGTGCAGGATCGCGGCCGCCACGGCTGGCGGCAATACGGCATCAGCCTGAGCGGTGCACTGGATGAGCCTTCAATGCGCACGGCCAATATGCTGGTCGGCAATGCGGAAAACAGCGCGGTGCTGGAGATTGTGCTCGGCCAGTTTAAAGCGGAGTTTCGTCGCGACGGCTGGTTTGCGCTGACCGGTGCCAGCTGCAGCGCCGAACTGGATGGCCAGCCGGTGTGGACCGGCTGGCGTCTGCCGGTGAAAAAAGGCCAGGTGCTGAGTCTGTCCATGCCTACGCGCGGTATGCGCAGCTATCTGGCGGTGAATGGCGGTTTTGCCATCGACGCCATGCTGGGCTCGTACAGCACCGATCTCAAAGCGGCCTTTGGTGGCTGGCAGGGACGTAAACTGCAGGATGGCGATCAGCTGCCGCTGGGCAAGCCGACGCGCCGCTTCAGCCATCAGGCTGGCGTACGGCAGCTGCTGTGGGGCAACCGCATCCGCGCACTGCCGGGGCCGGAGTACAACGAATTTACCCACGACGCGCAGGACGCATTCTGGCGTAACCCGTGGCAGCTCAGCCCGCAAAGTAACCGCATGGGCTACCGGCTGCAGGGCAGTCCGCTGCAGCGCAGTGTCGCACGTGAACTGCTGTCGCACGGCCTGGTGCCGGGTGTGGTGCAGGTGCCGCCGAACGGCCAGCCGATTGTGCTGATGGCCGATGCGCAAACCACCGGCGGCTATCCGCGTATTGCCTGCGTCATCGAAGCCGATCTCTATCAGCTGGCGCAGATTCGTCTGGGAGAACCGATTCACTTCATCCGCTGCACGCTGGAGGAGGCGCTGCTGGCCAAACAGCAGCAGCAACGTTCGCTTGATCAGATAGCCTGGGGGCTTGCTCATGAAGATCGATCTTAACGCCGACCTCGGTGAAGGCAGTGCCAGCGATCGGGCCCTGCTGGAACTGGTGAGCTCGGCCAACATCGCCTGCGGTTTCCATGCCGGCGATGCCGAAACCATGCTGCAGTCGGTGCGCTGGGCCAGCGCCAACGGCGTGGCGATTGGTGCGCATCCGAGCTTTCCCGACCGGGAAAATTTTGGCCGGACCGCCATGCAGCTGCCACCGGAAACCGTCTACGCGCAGGTGATCTACCAGATTGGTGCCCTGAAAAGCCTTGCCGAAAGTGAAGGCGCGAAGCTGGTGCACGTGAAGCCGCACGGCATGCTGTATAACCAGGCGGCGGCGGATGCAGCGCTGGCGGATGCGATTGCGCGCGCGGTGAAAGCCGTCGATCCGGCGCTGATTCTGGTTGGCCTGGCGGGCAGCGCCTCAATTGCCGCCGCCGCGCATCATGGTCTGCGCACGCGCGAAGAAGTGTTTGCTGACCGCGGCTATCTGGCCAGTGGCGCGCTGGTGCCGCGCAGCCAGCCGGGGGCGTTAATCGAAGAGGCTGAGCAGGCGCTGACGCAGACGCTCACCATGGTGCAGCAGCGTCAGGTGCGCAGCGTCAGCGGCGAATGGGTGGCGGTGAACGCGCAGACGGTCTGTCTGCACGGCGATGGCGCCCATGCGCTGGAATTTGCCCGCACGCTGCGCGCCGCTTTTGCGACAAATCAGATTGCTGTCACCAGCGCCTGATCATTGACTGTTAGCCCGGCCTGTTGCCGGGCTTTTTATTTCTGACGAGGGGAAAACATGGATAACGTGGTCAATCTCTGGCCGTTACTCGGCATTGCCGCGATTGTGCTCGGCTTTGTGCTGCGCTTCAACCCGGTGCTGGTGGTGATTGTTGCCGGTTTTGTCACCGGGCTGGCGGCGCATATGCCGCTCGGCGATATTCTGGAGAAGCTCGGTTCCGGCTTTCTCAATACCCGTAATCTGCCGCTGATCCTGCTGTTACCGCTGGCGGTCATCGGATTGCTGGAGCGCCACGGTTTGAAAGAGCGTGCGCAGACGTGGATCGCCCGGATCAAAACTGCCACCGCCGGCCGTTTACTGATCGTCTATCTGTTTGTGCGTGAACTGACTGCGGCGCTGGGACTGACCAGCCTGGGCGGGCATCCGCAGATGGTGCGTCCGCTGCTGGCGCCGATGGCCGAAGGTGCCACTGAAAACCGTTACGGCAGCGTATCACCGGAGATTCGTCAGCGGCTGCGCGCCATGTCGGCGGCCACCGATAACGTCGGGCTGTTCTTCGGTGAAGACATTTTCGTGGCCTTCGGCGCGATCATTTTTATGCACAATTTTATGCAGGAGTCGGCGGGCATCAGCACCGAACCGTTGCACATCGCGCTGTGGGGCATTCCGACGGCGCTGTGTGCGTTCCTGATTCATGCTGCGCGACTGGTGCGGCTCGACCGTCAGCTGTCGCGTGAGCTGGGCGCGCTCAACCAGCAGGCGCTGCGCGCAAAAGGAGGCGAGTGATGTTTCAGCAACAGTTTCTGATGTGGCTGGCCGGGGCGATCCTGCTGATTGTCGCGCTGCTGTCATGGCGCGATAGCGCCAACCCGCGCCGTTTTACCACCGGTTTATTCTGGGCGCTGTACGGTCTGATTTTCCAGATTGGCGACGGTGCTTATCAACTGATGGGGCAGTGGGCCGGTGATGCGGAGCTGGGACGTCGCTGGTTGCATATTGCCGTGGGCGCGGCGGTGGTGGTCATGGCGCTGATTGCCGGGTTCGGCGGCGTGCGCCTCGGTCGCTACCATCAGCGCAGCGATGAACAGAAGCAGCAGAGCGCGCAGCGTCTCGGCAACAAGCTGTTTCTGCCGGCGCTGGCGATCCCGCTGGTGACGGTGATTGGCGTGCTGGCGTTCAATCATATTCCCGGTCTGCAGGAGAAGGTATTTGGCCCGGGCAATCATTCGACGCTGGTCACGCTGTTTTCGATGATGATTGGCTGCGTGCTGGGCTGGCTGATCGCGCTGAAGTTTACCCATGAGAAGCCGCTGCAGTCGATGCAGGAGACGCGGCGTTTGCTGGATGCGGTGGGCTGGGCGTTTATTTTGCCGCAGATTCTCGCCACGCTTGGCCTGCTGTTTACCAGCGCTGGCGTCGGCACGGCGATTTCGCATCTGACCGAACACTATCTGGCGGTGGATAACCGGCTGATTGCGGTCGCGGTATATGCGCTGGGCATGGCGTTGCTGACCATGGTGATGGGCAATGCGTTTGCGGCGTTCCCGATTGTCACCGCCGGCATCGGTATTCCGATTCTGGTGCTGCAGCACGGCGGCAATCCGGCGGTGATGGCGGCGATCGGCATGTTCTGCGGCTACTGCGGCACGCTGATGACGCCGATGGCTGCCAACTTCAATATTGTTCCGGCACGTTTACTGGAGCTGCCGGACCGTAACGCGGTGATCAAGGCTCAGGTGCCAACCGGTGTGCTACTGTTACTGGTAAATATTTTCCTGCTTTATTTCCTGATGTTCCTGTGAGGTTGCGATGAAAACGGTGTTAATGACGGCGTTCGAGCCGTTTGGCGGCGAGCGCATTAATCCGTCGTGGGAAGCGGTGCGCAGCTTTGATGGTCGGGAGTTCGGCGGCGCGCGGATTGTGGTGCGCCAGCTGCCGGTGGTATTCGCCCGCTGCGGCCAGGTGCTGACCGCTGCGCTGGAAGAGCTGCAGCCGCACCGCGTGCTGTGCGTCGGCCAGGCTGGCGGGCGCAGCGATATCAGCGTAGAGCGCGTGGCGATTAATGTGAACGATGCGCGCATTCCGGATAACGACCAGCAGCAGCCGGTCGATCAGCCGATTGTCGCGGGGGGACCGGCGGCCTATTTTTCCACGCTGCCGATCAAAGCGATGGTCGCGGCACTGCGCGAAGTGGGGATTCCGGCTTCGGTGTCGCAAACCGCCGGGACGTTTACCTGTAATAACGTCATGTATCACCTGCTGCACTGGCTGCAGACCACAGGCAGCGCAGCACGCGGCGGTTTCGTGCATATTCCTTATATGCCGCAGCAGGCGGCGCAGCAGCCTGGGGCACCAAGTATGTCGACCGCCAGTGTGATTCAGGCGCTGGAAACGTCGCTGCAGGTGATTCTCAGCACAGAGAAAGACATTCGCGAAGTGGGCGGCGCAACCCATTAATCAGGAGCGGTTATGCCAGAGGGACCGGAGATCCGCCGCGCGGCGGATCAACTTGCAGCGGCAATGGTGGGCAAGCCTTTGACCGAGGTGTGGTTTGCTTTTCCGGCGCTGAAGACCTACGAACCGGCGCTGATGGGGGAAACCATCGACGCCTTTGAAACGCGCGGCAAGGCACTGCTGACACACTTCTCCAACGGACTGACGCTGTACAGCCATAATCAGCTGTACGGCGTGTGGCGTGTGGTGCCGAGCGGGACTGAGCCCAATACTTCGCGCCAGCTGCGCGTGCGGCTGGGTAATGCCGACCGGGCAATTTTGCTGTATAGCGCTTCGGATATTGAGCTGCTGAACGCAGATACGCTTGGCGCGCATCCGTTTTTGCAACGCGTCGGACCGGACGTGCTGGACGCTACGCTGACGGTGGAAGAGGTGCGCGAGCGGCTGCTGTCGCCGCGTTTTCGTCGCCGCCAGTTCAGCGGTTTGCTGCTGGATCAGGCATTTCTCGCCGGGCTCGGCAACTATCTGCGCGTCGAGATTTTGTGGCACGCCAGTTTGCTGGCGCAGCATCGTGCACAGGATTTGAGCGATCAGCAGCTGGATGCGCTGAGCCACGCCATGCTGGCGGTGCCGCGTTTGTCTTATCAGATGCGTGGCAGCATGAAGAAGTATCACGAAGAGGCAGCGTTTCGTTTCGAGGTGTTTCACCGCCAGGGCAAAAAGTGCCGGCGCTGCGGTACCGTCATTGAGAAGGGCGTACTGTCCTCACGACCGTTTTACTGGTGTCCGGGCTGTCAGCATTGAGTTTTGGTCATCAATAGAAGAGGCGCGGGACAGGCCATCCCCGCATCGTCTTCCGGCAAACTGCACCAGAGCTAATGCACTGACTGGCTGAACCCCGTGACAGGCAATCCGCAGCGCTGAACAGCATGAGGAAGTCAGGATGAGACCGCATGGATGCGGGCGAAAGCCGTAGCCGGGACAGGATGTCCCGTCTACGGCGGTCCGTCAGACTGACGAAGGATGTGAAGGTACCGCGTCAGCGGCGCGAGGACGCCTGAAACGGGGCTCAGCCAGGCAGGGCTCTGCACGATGCGCCCCAAACTTTCGCCGTATACTAAAAAAGAAAAGGGCGGGATAACCCGCCCTGATTGTTATTTTTTCAGCGCCGAGCTGAATTCGCGCTCGGTGTAACCGGTGTAGAGCTGACGTGGGCGGGCAATCTTCATGCCTTCGTCGTGCATCTCTTTCCAGTGCGCAATCCAGCCAACGGTACGCGCCATCGCGAAGATCACGGTAAACATTGATGACGGAATGCCCATCGCTTTCAGGATGATGCCGGAATAGAAATCGACGTTCGGATAGAGTTTGCGCTCGATGAAGTACGGGTCGTTCAGCGCGATGTGCTCCAGCTCCATCGCCACTTCCAGCAGGTCGTCCTTCATGCCCAGCTCGTTCAGCACTTCATGACAGGTTTCACGCATCACGGTCGCGCGCGGGTCATAGTTCTTATACACACGGTGACCGAAGCCCATCAGACGGAACGAATCGTTCTTATCTTTGGCGCGACGCACGAATTCCGGGATGTGATCCACAGTGCTGATCTCTTCCAGCATACGCAGCGTGGCTTCGTTGGCACCACCGTGCGCAGGTCCCCACAGCGAGGCGATACCGGCGGCGATACAGGCAAACGGGTTGGCACCGGAAGAACCGGCGGTACGCACGGTAGAGGTTGATGCGTTCTGTTCGTGGTCAGCGTGCAGGATCAGAATACGGTCCATGGCGCGTTCCAGCACCGGGTTCACTTTGTACTCTTCACACGGTGTAGCAAACATCATATGCAGGAAGTTACCGGCATAGGAGAGGTCGTTACGCGGATACACAAACGGCTGGCCGATGGAGTATTTGTAACACATCGCGGCCATGGTCGGCATTTTTGACAGCAGGCGGAAGGCGGCGATTTCACGGTGACGTTCAATATTCACGTCTAATGAATCGTGATAGAAGGCAGCCAGCGCGCCGGTCACGCCGCACATCACTGCCATCGGGTGTGAATCACGACGGAAGCCGTGGAACAGGCGGGTAATCTGCTCGTGAATCATGGTGTGACGGGTTACGGTGGTACGGAACTCGTCGTACTGCGCCTGAGTTGGGGCTTCGCCGTTCAGCAGGATGTAGCACACTTCCAGATAGTTGGAGTGGGTAGCCAGCTGATCGATAGGGAAACCGCGATGTAACAAAATCCCTTCATCACCATCAATAAAGGTAATTTTTGATTCGCAGGACGCCGTAGAGGTAAAACCGGGGTCGAAGGTGAACAGGCCTTTTGAGCCAAGGGCGCGGACATCAACAACATCCTGTCCCAGCGTGCCTTGCATCACATCCAGTTCCACGGAGTTGTTATCTTGTAGGGTTAGCGTCACTTTTTTATCTGTCATTTTTCGTCTCCATAGCGCCTTAGTAGGTAAGGATCTTAGACACCAGAACAGTCATCATGTTGCGTTTACCCGCCGTATTTTCGGGCCGCCGCTACACTGGCTGCGCGCGCGCAGTGCGGTCAATTACTTTCGTAATCGCCCATCATTTGCACGCTTACTGCCTTGTTGCAACCCGCACGACTTAGGCTAAAACAGAATCTTCACAGCATCACTCAGCGGTAACGTTCATGCTGCAAGGTTACGGAGCGAAATGTGTAAAGCCAATCGGTGGTGTCCGGGCATGACGCGCTGCACATCGTGGATGTTAAAGATCCTGTCACGACATAACTTCTTGGTAACCAATAACCTGACGGTTTGTGTTGCTCGTAAAGGCAATGTTACATAACTTGAGCTTAGGGGAAAGTGTATCCCCATAACTTTTATGCATCATAGGGTTTTAGTGCGTTCGTTTGTAACTGAAATGTTGATCTATTGTCAAATCAGATAATTAAAAATGTATAAATTGTGAAATACGTGAGGCGGATCACTGTTCAGCTTAAATGTGACCAAAGAGATTGTAGGGGAATTGTAATCAGAATGTGATCCTCCTATACTGCCGCCAGGTCTCCGGAATACCCTGACACCAGGAGCCACCCAGCGTTTTACCCGCTTCATTTAACACTGGATGTTGCTATTTTGGTGGCGGTTGCAGTCCGAACACGCACTGTGCTCTTCTGTAACTCAGGACCGGAGGAAGCAAAATAAAAAAGAGCTGTGTGGGCAAAACCGTGAAAAAACAAAGACCTGTTAACTTGGATCTCTCGACGATCCGGTTTCCCGTTACTGCAATATCGTCCATTCTCCACCGCGTCTCCGGCGTGATTACCTTTGTCGCTCTCGGAATTCTGCTCTGGTTACTGGGTCTCTCCCTCTCTTCTCCGGAAGGTTTCCAGCAAGCGGCATCCATCATGGATAGCTTCTTCGCCAAATTCATCATGTGGGGCATTCTGACCGCGCTGGCATATCACGCAGCAAGCGGCATTCGTCACATGCTGGCCGACTTCGGTTTTACGGCAGAAACCCTGCAGGTGGGAACCCGTACCGCGCAAGCGGTTTTTGTTATCACTGTCGTGCTCTCAATTCTGGCTGGAGTCCTCGTATGGTAAGCAATGCTTCTGCATTAGGACGCAACGGTATCCATGACTGGCTGTTACTGCGTGCTGCTGCAATCTTAATTACGCTCTACATTCTCTACATCCTCGGTTTTGTCGTGATGACCGGCACGTTGACGTATGACGTCTGGCGCGGCTTTTTCGCTTCCTCCTTTACCAAAGTGTTCACGTTGCTGACGCTGTTCTCGATTCTGGTCCATGGCTGGATTGGCATGTGGCAGGTCCTGACCGACTACGTGAAACCGCTGGCAACGCGTCTGGTGTTGCAACTGGTGATTGTGGTCGCGCTGTTGTCGTATGCAATTTATGGAACTGTTGTGGTGTGGGGTGTGTAAATGAGTTTGCCAGTCAGAGAATTTGATGCCGTGGTGATCGGCGCAGGTGGTGCGGGTATGCGCGCCGCGCTGCAAATCTCCCAGTCGGGCCAGAGCTGTGCTCTGTTATCCAAAGTGTTCCCAACCCGTTCCCACACCGTATCGGCGCAGGGCGGGATTACCGTGGCACTGGGTAACTCCCACGAAGATAACTGGGAATGGCACATGTACGATACCGTCAAAGGCTCCGATTACATCGGTGACCAGGACGCGATCGAATATATGTGTAAAAGCGGTCCGGAAGCGATTCTGGAGCTGGAGCACATGGGCCTGCCATTCTCCCGTCTTGATGACGGCCGCGTTTATCAGCGTCCGTTTGGTGGTCAGTCGAAAAACTTCGGTGGTGAGCAGGCGGCGCGTACCGCTGCTGCTGCCGACCGTACCGGCCACGCCCTGCTGCATACGCTGTATCAGCAGAACCTGAAAAACAAAACCACCATCTTCTCCGAGTGGTATGCACTGGATCTGGTGAAAAACGCTGACGGCGCGATCGTCGGCTGTACCGCCATCTGCATTGAAACCGGTGAAACGGTCTACTTCAAAGCCAAAGCCACTATCCTCGCAACCGGCGGTGCTGGCCGTATCTATCAGTCCACCACCAACGCCCACATCAACACCGGCGACGGCGTCGGCATGGCGCTGCGTGCCGGCGTGCCAATGCAGGATATGGAGATGTGGCAGTTCCACCCAACCGGCATCGCCGGGGCGGGTGTGCTGGTGACCGAGGGCTGCCGTGGTGAAGGTGGCTATCTGCTGAACAAGCATGGCGAGCGTTTCATGGAGCGCTACGCGCCGAACGCCAAAGATCTGGCGGGCCGTGATGTGGTGGCGCGTTCAATGATGGTGGAAATCCGTGAAGGTCGCGGCTGCGACGGCCCATGGGGTCCGCACATCAAACTGAAACTCGACCATCTGGGCGCTGAAGTGCTGGAATCCCGTCTGCCGGGTATCCTCGAACTGTCGCGCACCTTTGCTCACGTTGACCCGATTAAAGAACCGATTCCGGTTATCCCGACCTGCCACTACATGATGGGCGGCGTGCCGACCCGCGTGACCGGTCAGGCGCTGCGCGTTAACGAGCAGGGCGAAGATGAAGTGATTCCGGGCCTGTTCGCGGTAGGCGAAATTGCCTGCGTATCGGTACACGGCGCAAACCGTCTTGGCGGCAATTCGCTGCTCGACCTGGTGGTATTTGGCCGCGCGGCCGGTGTTCACCTGATGGAGTGCATCGCTGAGCAGGGCGAACTGCGCGACGCCACCGAAGATGAAATCGACGCGGCGATGGCCCGCTTCAACCGCTGGGAAAACAACACCACCGGTGAAGACCCGGTTGAAATCCGCAAGGCGCTGCAGCGCTGCATGCAGAACAACTTCTCGGTATTCCGTGAAGGGGATGCGATGCGTGAAGGCCTGGCCGAGCTGAAAGAGATTCGTGAGCGCCTGAAAAATGCGCGTCTCGATGACCGTTCACCGGACTTCAACACCCAGCGTATCGAATGCCTTGAGCTGGATAACCTGATGGAAACCGCTTACGCCACCGCGGTAGCGGCCAACTTCCGCACCGAAAGCCGTGGCGCTCACAGCCGCTTCGACTACCCGGAGCGTGATGATGCCAACTGGCTGTGCCACAGCCTCTATGTTCCGCAAACGGAAAGCATGACGCGCCGTGAGGTGAACATGCAACCGAAACTGCGTGCGGCCTTCCCGCCGAAAGCGCGTACTTACTAATTGCGGAGATCATCATGAGACTCGAATTTTCTATCTATCGTTACAACCCGGAAGTCGATGACAAACCGCGCATGCAGGATTACACCCTCGAAGCGGAAGATGGTCGCGACATGATGTTGCTGGACGCGCTGATCCGTCTGAAAGAGAAGGATCCTACGCTGGCCTTCCGTCGTTCCTGCCGTGAAGGCGTGTGCGGCTCCGATGGCCTCAACATGAACGGTAAAAATGGCCTGGCGTGTATCACGCCGGTCTCCGCTCTGGGCAATGGCAGCAAGAAGATTGTTATCCGTCCGCTGCCCGGTTTGCCGGTAATCCGCGACCTCGTGGTGGACATGGGACAATTCTATGCTCAGTATGAGAAGATTAAGCCTTTCCTGTTGAATAATGGGGAAAATCCGCCAGCGCGCGAGCATCTGCAAACGCCTGCGCAGCGCGAGCACCTGGACGGCCTGTACGAGTGTATTCTCTGTGCCTGCTGCTCCACGTCGTGCCCGTCATTCTGGTGGAATCCGGACAAGTTCATCGGTCCGGCCGGCCTGCTGGCGGCGTACCGCTTCCTGATTGACAGCCGCGATACCGAAACCGATGCGCGCCTCGACAATCTGAATGATGCTTTCAGTGTTTTCCGCTGTCACAGCATCATGAACTGTGTGAGCGTGTGCCCGAAAGGCTTAAACCCAACGCGCGCCATCGGCCATATTAAGTCGATGCTGCTGCAGCGCGGGGCGTAACAAACGGAAGTCACGATCGGGAACCCAGGTTCCCGATCGTTTACGGAAGCCTCTATAAGCGCGGTACTGACCACGCTTATAAAGGTTCCCTTACGGGCCAGGCGCCGGTTGCGCACAGGTTCGTATCGCTGAACTCACTACGGCAAGCCGCGTAAGCGGCAACAAATGAAACCTCAAAAAAGCAGATTAATGCTTAAGGGATCACAATGCAGAACAGCGCGATGAAACCCTGGCTGGACTCCTCCTGGCTGGCCGGCGCGAACCAGTCCTACATAGAGCAACTCTATGAGGATTTCCTGACCGATCCTGACTCTGTTGATGAAGTGTGGCGCTCGATGTTCCAGCAGCTGCCGGGCACCGGCGTGAAACCTGAGCAGTTTCACTCCACGACGCGTGAATACTTCCGCCGCCTGGCGAAAGACGCCACCCGCTACACCTCCACAGTCACCGATCCGGCCGCTAATTCCAAACAGGTTAAAGTGCTGCAGCTGATTAATGCGTTCCGCTTCCGCGGCCATCAGCACGCTAACCTCGATCCGCTCGGCCTGTGGAAGCAGGAACGCGTGGCGGATCTCGATCCGGCCTTCCACGATCTGACCGACGCCGATTTTCAGGAAAGCTTTAACGTAGGCTCTTTCGCCATTGGCAAAGAGACCATGAAGCTGGCCGATCTTTATGCCGCACTGCAGCAGACCTACTGTGGTTCGATTGGTGCAGAGTACATGCACATCAACAACACCGAAGAGAAGCGCTGGATTCAGCAGCGTCTGGAATCGGTAGTAGGCCATGCGTCATTCAGCGCGGACGAGAAAAAAGGTTTCCTGAAAGAGCTGACGGCGGCAGAGGGCCTGGAAAAATACCTCGGCGCGAAATTCCCGGGTGCCAAACGCTTCTCGCTGGAAGGCGGTGATGCGCTGGTACCGATGCTGCGCGAAATGATTCGCCACGCCGGCAAGAGCGGCACGCGTGAAGTGGTGCTGGGCATGGCACACCGCGGTCGTCTCAACGTGCTGATCAACGTGCTGGGTAAAAAACCGCAGGATCTGTTCGACGAGTTCTCCGGCAAGCACAAAGAGCACCTCGGTACCGGTGACGTGAAGTACCACATGGGCTTCTCGTCAGACGTGGAAACCGAAGGCGGCCTGGTGCACCTGGCGCTGGCGTTCAACCCGTCGCATCTGGAAATTGTAAGCCCGGTCGTCATGGGCTCGGTGCGTGCGCGTCTGGATCGTCTGGCGGAGCCGGGCAGCAACAAAGTACTGCCGATCACCATTCACGGTGACGCCGCGGTTATTGGCCAGGGCGTGGTGCAGGAAACCCTGAACATGTCGCAGGCGCGCGGTTACGAAGTGGGCGGCACCGTACGCATCGTGATTAACAACCAGGTGGGCTTCACCACCTCGAATCCGAAAGATGCGCGTTCTACCCCTTACTGCACCGACATCGGCAAAATGGTGCTGGCACCGATCTTCCACGTCAACGCGGACGATCCGGAGGCGGTGGCGTTTGTTACCCGTCTGGCGCTGGATTATCGCAATACCTTCAAACGCGATGTGTTCATCGACCTGGTGTGCTACCGCCGTCACGGCCATAACGAAGCCGACGAGCCAAGCGCCACCCAGCCGCTGATGTATCAGAAAATCAAAAAGCATCCGACGCCGCGCAAAATCTACGCCGATCAGCTGGAAAGCGAAGGCGTGGCCACGCAGGAAGATGCCACCGAGCTGGTAAACCTGTACCGCGATGCGCTGGATGAAGGCGAGTGCGTGGTGCCGGAATGGCGTCCGATGAGCCTGCACTCGTTCACCTGGTCTCCGTACCTCAACCACGAGTGGGATGAGAGCTACCCGGAAACCGTGGACATGAAACGTCTGCAGGAGCTGGCGCGCCGCATCAGCAGCATTCCGGAAGCGGTGGAAGTGCAGTCGCGCGTTGCCAAAATTTACAACGATCGCAAAGAGATGGCGGAAGGCAACAAGCTGTTCGACTGGGGCGGCGCGGAAAACCTCGCTTACGCCACGCTGGTCGATGAAGGCATTCCGGTGCGCCTGTCGGGTGAAGACTCCGGCCGCGGCACCTTCTTCCACCGTCACGCGGTGATTCACAACCAGCAGAACGGCTCGACTTACACTCCGCTACACCACATCCATAACGGTCAGGGTCAGTTCAAGGTGTGGGATTCGGTGCTGTCGGAAGAAGCGGTACTGGCGTTCGAATACGGTTACGCCACCGCCGAGCCGCGCGTGCTGACCATCTGGGAAGCGCAGTTTGGTGACTTCGCCAACGGCGCTCAGGTGGTGATCGATCAGTTCATCAGCTCCGGCGAGCAGAAATGGGGCCGCATGTGTGGTCTGGTGATGCTGCTGCCACACGGCTATGAAGGGCAGGGTCCGGAGCACTCCTCCGCGCGCCTCGAGCGCTATCTGCAGCTGTGTGCTGAGCAGAACATGCAGGTCTGCGTGCCATCAACGCCAGCGCAGGTCTACCACATGCTGCGTCGTCAGGCGCTGCGCGGTATGCGCCGTCCGCTGATCGTGATGTCACCGAAGTCGCTGCTGCGTCATCCGCTGGCGGTATCCAGCCTTGATGAGCTGGCCAACGGTAGCTTCCAGCCGGCGATTGGTGAGATCGACGACCTCGATCCGCAGCAGGTGAAACGCGTGGTGCTGTGCTCCGGTAAAGTTTATTACGATCTGCTGGAACAGCGTCGTAAGAACGAGCAGACCGATGTCGCCATCGTGCGTATCGAACAGCTCTATCCGTTCCCGCACAAAGCGGTGCAGGAAGCGCTGAAGAATTACGCCCATGTTCAGGATTTCGTCTGGTGTCAGGAAGAGCCACTGAACCAGGGCGCATGGTATTGCAGTCAGCATCATTTCCGCGAAGTGGTTCCATTTGGTGCGTCACTGCGTTACGCAGGCCGTCCGGCTTCTGCTTCACCGGCCGTGGGCTATATGTCCGTACATCAACAACAGCAGCAAGACCTGGTCAATGACGCGCTGAACCTTGGTTAATTAAAAGGAAAGAAAATGAGTAGCGTAGAAATTCTCGTTCCCGATTTGCCTGAATCCGTAGCGGACGCCACGGTAGCAACCTGGCATAAAAAACCCGGCGACTCTGTGACCCGCGACGAAGTGCTGGTCGAGATCGAAACTGACAAAGTGGTACTGGAAGTGCCTGCCGCCGCTGACGGTGTGCTGGAAGCGGTGCTGGAAGACGAAGGCGCCACCGTAACGTCGCGCCAGATTCTGGGCCGTCTGAAGGAAGGCAACAGCGGCGGGAAAGAGACCACGGCGAAAGTGGAAAGCAAGGAGTCTACGCCTGCACAGCGTCAGACTGCATCTCTGGAAGAAGAGAGCAATGACGCGCTCAGCCCGGCCGTGCGCCGCCTGATTGCGGAAAACAACCTCGACGCCAGCCAGATTAAAGGCACCGGTGTTGGCGGCCGTCTGACGCGCGAAGATGTGGAAAAACATCTGGCGAAGAAAGCCGACGGCGCGAAAGCGGCACCGGCAGCCGATGCGGCTCCGCAGGCAGTTGCCAACCGCAGCGAGAAGCGCGTGCCAATGACCCGTCTGCGCAAGCGCGTGGCCGAGCGTCTGCTGGAAGCGAAAAACAGCACCGCAATGCTGACCACCTTCAACGAAGTCAACATGAAGCCGATCATGGATCTGCGCAAGCAGTACGGCGATGCCTTCGAGAAGCGTCACGGCGTGCGTCTGGGCTTTATGTCCTTCTACATCAAAGCGGTGGTCGAAGCGCTGAAACGCTTCCCGGAAGTCAACGCCTCGATCGACGGCGATGATGTGGTGTACCACAACTATTTCGATGTCAGCATCGCGGTCTCAACGCCGCGTGGTCTGGTGACGCCAGTGCTGAAAGATGTTGATGCGCTGAGCATGGCCGACATCGAGAAGAAAATTAAAGAGCTGGCGGTGAAAGGCCGTGACGGCAAGCTGACGGTGGAAGAACTGACCGGTGGTAACTTCACCATCACCAACGGTGGTGTGTTCGGTTCGCTGATGTCTACGCCGATCATCAACCCGCCGCAGAGCGCGATTCTGGGGATGCACGCCATCAAAGATCGCCCAATGGCGGTAAATGGTCAGGTGGTGGTGCTGCCAATGATGTATCTGGCGCTCTCCTACGATCACCGTCTGATCGATGGTCGTGAATCTGTCGGCTATCTGGTCGCGGTGAAAGAGCTGCTGGAAGATCCGGCGCGTCTGCTGCTGGATGTCTGATTTTCGCCGGGCGCGCTGGCACGAGGCGCGCCCAAATTAACCCTGTTTAGATCTGAATGGATAGAACATCATGAACTTACACGAATACCAGGCGAAGCAGCTGTTTGCACGGTATGGTATGCCAGCACCGACTGGCTACGCCTGCACCACGCCACGTGAAGCCGAAGAAGCCGCCTCGAAAATTGGCGCAGGTCCGTGGGTGGTGAAATGTCAGGTTCATGCCGGTGGCCGCGGTAAAGCGGGCGGTGTGAAGGTGGTTAACAGTAAAGAAGACATTCGTGCTTTCGCTGAAAACTGGCTGGGCAAACGTCTGGTGACCTACCAGACTGACGCCAATGGCCAGCCGGTAAACCAGATCCTGGTTGAAGCGGCGACCGACATCGATCAGGAGCTGTATCTGGGTGCGGTGGTTGACCGTGCTACCCGTCGCGTGATCTTCATGGCGTCAACCGAAGGCGGCGTGGAAATCGAGAAAGTGGCGGAAGAAACCCCGCACCTGATCCATAAAATGGCGCTGGATCCGCTGACCGGCCCGCAGCCATACCAGGGCCGCGAGCTGGCATTCAAACTGGGCCTGACCGGCAAGCAGGTCAGCCAGTTCACCAAAATCTTCATGGGTCTGGCGACCATGTTCCTGGAGCGCGACCTGGCGATGGTTGAGATCAACCCGCTGGTAATCACCAAACAGGGCGACCTGATCTGTCTGGATGGCAAACTGGGTGCCGATGGCAATGCCCTGTTCCGTCAGCCAGAGCTGCGTGAAATGCGCGACCCAAGCCAGGAAGATCCCCGTGAAGCCCACGCGACGCAGTGGGAACTGAACTACGTAGCGCTGGAAGGCAACATTGGCTGTATGGTCAACGGCGCTGGTCTGGCGATGGGCACCATGGACATCGTGAAACACCACGGTGGTCAGCCTGCAAACTTCCTTGATGTTGGCGGCGGCGCAACCAAAGAGCGCGTTACCGAAGCCTTCAAAATCATCCTGTCTGACGATGCTGTAAAAGCGGTATTCGTTAACATCTTCGGCGGCATCGTGCGCTGCGACCTGATCGCAGACGGCATCATCGGTGCTGTGGCTGAAGTGGGTGTCAACGTACCGGTCGTGGTACGTCTGGAAGGTAACAACGCCGAGCTGGGCGCGAAGAAACTGGCGGACAGCGGTCTTAACATCATTGCAGCAACCAGCCTGACAGACGCAGCACAGCGTGTTGTCGCTGCTGCGGAGGGTAAATAATGTCCATTCTGATCGACAAAAACACCAAAGTCATTTGCCAGGGTTTCACCGGTGGCCAGGGAACGTTCCACTCTGAGCAGGCGCTGGCCTATGGTACGCAGCTGGTTGGCGGTGTGACGCCAGGTAAAGGCGGCACCACCCATCTCGGTCTGCCGGTGTTTAACACCGTGCGCGAAGCGGTAGAAGCCACGGGCGCCACCGCTACCGTAATCTACGTGCCGGCACCGTTCTGCAAAGACGGTATCCTGGAAGCGATCGACGCGGGCATCAAACTGATCATCACCATCACCGAAGGTATCCCGACGCTGGATATGCTGACGGTGAAAGTGAAGCTGGACGAAGCAGGCGTGCGCATGATCGGCCCGAACTGCCCGGGTGTGATCACGCCTGGCGAATGTAAGATCGGTATCATGCCGGGCCACATTCACCAGCCAGGCCGCGTCGGTATCGTGTCGCGTTCCGGTACGCTGACCTATGAAGCGGTTAAGCAGACCACTGACATCGGCTACGGCCAGTCCACCTGTGTGGGCATCGGCGGTGACCCGATCCCTGGCTCTAACTTCATCGACATCCTGAAAATGTTCCAGGACGATCCGCAGACCGAAGCGATCGTGATGATCGGTGAGATCGGCGGCAGCGCTGAAGAAGAGGCCGCGGCGTTCATCAAAGAGCACGTGACCAAGCCTGTCGTCGGCTACATCGCCGGCGTAACGGCGCCGAAAGGCAAGCGTATGGGCCACGCCGGCGCCATCATTGCCGGTGGTAAAGGCACCGCCGATGAGAAATTTGCTGCGCTGGAAGCGGCCGGTGTGAAAACCGTTCGCAGCCTGGCCGATATCGGCGACGCGGTAAAAGCGGTACTGCCAGCGAAATAACATTTTGCTGCTGAAAGAAAAAAGCCACCTGCGGGTGGCTTTTTTTATGGCTGTAATGCACGGCCACTAGCCGTCCTCACACATTTGCAGTAAAAACGTAACGGCAACATATTCTGCGGCTATGCTTACTTTGTCGTTGAGTAAAGAAGGGCAAAGAGGCGTGCTTTTTCCCGTCAGCGTCCAGGCGTCTGGCTGGCAAAGAGGTTAAATAATTACGGGAAAGGTAATTGTTTTCTTAATTGCGCTATCGATTTATGACAACTAATTAACAACAACTCTAACACTACATATCTGGAAAATTATTGTCTTAATCCAGATCAATAAAAGGCGATATATAGCAAACTTTACCGCTGGCTAAAAGCAACCCAACCGGTATAAATTGCGCTGCATCAATTCAGTCTTTTTCATCATTTTTCAGGAGTTTGTGCCAGGCGTTGTCATATCAATTCTGTCGCCTCCTCATCTTACTCCTGCTCGAAACAGGCTGAAGCGATCGGTTTTTCGGGGAATTTTCACCACTGTTACTCGCTCACTTCGGGCCGCAGTACGCATTGTGCTGTCGGTAACAAAACTGGAATCAATAATCAGTCGTTCCTGACCTTATTCTGCATCGCACTGCCCGCTGTTTGTGGTTGTTATTCGCAGGATGAGTTCATGCGAGGAGCAAGGAGTCATCATGTTAGATATTGTCGAGCTGTCGCGTTTACAGTTTGCCCTGACGGCGATGTACCATTTCCTGTTCGTGCCCTTAACGCTCGGTATGGCGTTTTTACTGGCGATCATGGAAACGGTCTATGTCCTGTCGGGAAAACAGATTTATAAAGATATGACCAAATTCTGGGGCAAGTTGTTTGGTATCAACTTTGCGCTGGGTGTGGCCACCGGCCTGACCATGGAATTTCAGTTCGGTACCAACTGGTCTTATTACTCCCACTACGTCGGCGATATCTTCGGTGCGCCGCTGGCCATCGAAGGCCTGATGGCGTTCTTCCTTGAATCCACCTTTGTCGGCCTGTTCTTCTTCGGCTGGGATCGCCTCGGTAAAGTGCAGCACCTGGCGGTGACCTGGCTGGTGGCACTTGGCTCGAACATGTCCGCGCTGTGGATCCTGGTGGCGAACGGCTGGATGCAGAACCCGATCGCCTCCGAATTCAATTTCGAAACCATGCGTATGGAGATGGTGAGCTTCTCCGAGCTGGTGCTGAACCCGGTGGCGCAGGTGAAATTTGTGCATACCGTGGCCGCGGGTTACACCACCGGTGCGATGTTCATTCTGGGCATCAGCGCCTGGTATCTGCTGAAAGGGCGCGACATCGCGTTTGCTAAACGCTCCTTTGCGATCGCTGCCAGCTTCGGTATGGCTGCCGTGCTATCGGTCATCGTGCTGGGTGACGAATCCGGCTATGAAATGGGCGACGTGCAGAAAACCAAGCTGGCCGCTATCGAAGCTGAATGGGAAACCCAGCCGGCGCCAGCGGCCTTTACGCTGTTTGGCGTGCCGGATCAGGCGACGCAAGAGAACAAGTACGCCATCCAGATCCCGTATCTGCTTGGCCTGATCGCCACCCGTTCTGTCGATACGCCGGTCACCGGCCTGAAAGATCTGCTGGCGCAGCATGAAGTGCGCATCCGTAACGGTATGAAAGCCAATGCGCTGCTGAACGAGCTGCGTGCCGGCAGTAAAGATCCGGCGGTGCGCAGTGAGTTTGAGACGCATAAACAGGATCTCGGCTACGGTCTGCTGCTCAAGCGTTATACCCCGGACGTGGCGAACGCCACGGAAGCGCAAATCCAGCAGGCAACGCAGGATTCCATTCCGCGCGTGGCACCGCTCTATTTCGCCTTCCGCATCATGGTGCTGTGTGGCGTGCTGCTGCTGGGCATCATTGCGCTGTCGTTCTGGAGCGTGATTCGTAACCGCATCGGTAAGAATCGCTGGCTGCTGAAAGCGGCGCTGTACGGTATTCCACTGCCGTGGATTGCCGTCGAAGCTGGCTGGTTTGTCGCTGAATATGGCCGTCAGCCGTGGGCGATTGGTGAGGTGCTGCCAACCGCAGTGGCTAACTCGTCGCTGACCGTCGGCGATCTGCTGTTCTCGATGATCCTGATCTGCGGCCTGTATACCGTGTTCCTGGTGGCGGAGATGTATCTGATGTTCAAATTTGCCCGCCTTGGTCCAAGCAGCCTGAAAACCGGCCGCTATCACCATGAAACAGTGCAGGCTGTGACTCAACCGGCGCGCGGATAAGGAGAGCGACCATGTTTGACTATGAAGTGTTGCGTTTTGTCTGGTGGCTGCTGATTGGCATTCTGCTGATCGGTTTTGCCGTCACCGACGGCTTCGATATGGGCGTGGGAATGCTGACCCGCATCCTCGGCCGCACCGATACCGAGCGTCGCATCATGATTAACAGCATCGCGCCGCACTGGGACGGTAACCAGGTCTGGCTGATCACTGCCGGCGGGGCGCTGTTCGCCGCCTGGCCAATGGTCTATGCCGCCGCGTTCTCCGGTTTCTACGTGGCGATGATTCTGGTGCTGGCCTCGCTGTTCTTCCGTCCGGTCGGCTTTGATTACCGGTCGAAGATTGAAGATATGCGCTGGCGCGGTGCCTGGGACTGGGGCATCTTCATTGGCAGCTTTGTGCCGCCGCTGGTGATTGGCGTGGCGTTCGGTAACCTGCTGCAGGGCGTGCCGTTCCATGCTGATGAGTACCTGCGCCTGTTCTACACCGGTAATTTCTTCCAGCTGCTTAATCCGTTTGGCCTGCTGGCTGGGGTGATCAGCGTCGCGATGATTCTGGCCCAGGGCGCGACTTACCTGCAGATGCGCACCAGCGGCGAACTACACCTGCGTTCCCGCACCGCGGCGCAAATCAGCGCGCTGGTGATGCTGGTGGGCTTTGTACTGGCCGGCGTGTGGGTGAAGTACGGCATTGATGGCTATGTGCTGAAAAGCGCAATCGATCATCACGCGGCGTCTAACCCGCTGGGTAAAGACGTGGTGCGTGAAGCTGGTGCCTGGCTGGTCAATTTTGAACAGATGCCGGTGCTGTGGTTGTTCCCGCTGCTCGGCGCGCTGCTGCCGCTGCTGACGATCTTGTGTTCGCGCATGGAGAAGGGCGCATGGGCGTTTATCTTCTCTTCGCTAACGCTGGCGTGCGTCATTATGACGGCGGGCATTGCGCTGTTCCCGTTCATCATGCCATCCAGCACCGTGCCGGGCACCAGCCTGACCATGTGGGACGCGACCTCCAGCCTGCTGACGCTACAGATCATGACCGTGGCAGCCATCATCTTTGTGCCGATTATTCTGGCTTACACCAGCTGGTGTTACTACAAGATGTATGGCCGCATCACCAAAGAACACATTGAGCGCAATACGCACTCCCTGTACTGATTGAGGAGATTAAGCATGTGGTATTTTGCCTGGATTCTTGGCACCTTGCTGGCCTGTGCGTTTGGCGTGGTCACGGCACTGGCGATCGAGCATGTGGAAGAGGGCGGCGCGCAGGACGACAAGCTCTGATGCGCAGCCTGATACAGACGCTGTATCGTCTGATGGATAAGGGCCCGCTGCGGGCCCTTTCACTGATTCTGGCGCTGTGGCTGGCCGGATGCGTCATCTGGCAGCCGGCGCGCTTTGCCGCACGCACCAGTGAGCTCGCTATCTGGCACGGATTATTGTTAATCTGGGCGGTGTGCAGCGGCGTGATTCACGGCACCGGTTTCCGGCTACAGCGTGCCCGCTGGCAGGCACTGTTTGCCCCGCTGCCGGTGCTGATCGTGCTGGCGCTGGGAATTTACTGGTTCTACCATTAAGTTCTGTCTCAGCCCGCAAGGGCTGTTTTACCGCTGCTGACGTGAGTTTTTGTCAGCGGTTGGTCAGGAAATCTCCCAAAAATCCTTCCAGTTGTTAACGTCTGATAATTATTTTCTCCTGGCTCTGGCGGACCATTCCCAAGCCGATCTCACTTGCGTATAGTAGCAACGTTTAAAATGAGACCGGGATGTAGAGTGAGTACAACGCTGTTTCGCTGGCCGGTTCGGGTCTATTACGAAGACACTGACGCCGGTGGTGTGGTTTACCACGCCAGCTATCTTGCTTTTTATGAACGAGCACGTACCGAGATGTTGCGCCAGCACCATTTCAATCAACAGGCCCTGTTGGAAGAGCAGGTGGCTTTTGTGGTACGGCGCATGACGGTGGACTTTATTGCCGCGGCACGTCTCGACGACCTTCTGGAGATCCAGAGCGAAGTGACAGCAATGACGCGCGCAACCATGACGTTCTCGCAGCGTATCGTGAATGCTGAAGGCAAAGTGCTCAATGAAGCAGACGTCCTGATTGCCTGCATCAACCCACATCTAATGAAGCCGATTGCGCTTCCCAAGTCTATTGTCGCGGAGTTCAAGCAGTGACTGACATGAACGTTCTTGATTTGTTCCTGAAGGCAAGCCTTCTGGTCAAACTTATCATGTTGATTTTGATCGGCTTTTCTATTGCCTCCTGGGCAATCATCATTCAGCGCACCCGCATTCTTAACGCGGCGGGGCGTGAGGCCGAGGCGTTCGAGGACAAGTTCTGGTCCGGTATCGAGCTGTCGCGTCTCTATCAGGAGAGCCAGGCTCGCCGTGACGAGCTGAGCGGGTCCGAACAGATTTTCTACTCTGGCTTCAAAGAGTTTGCCCGCCTGCACCGCGCCAACAACCATGCGCCGGAAGCGGTGGTCGAAGGGGCCGGTCGCGCCATGCGCATCTCGATGAACCGTGAACTGGAAGCGCTGGAAAATCATATCCCATTCCTTGGCACCGTCGGTTCCATCAGCCCGTATATCGGTCTGTTTGGTACGGTGTGGGGGATCATGCATGCCTTTATCGCACTGGGTGCGGTGAAACAGGCCACGCTGCAAATGGTTGCGCCCGGTATCGCCGAAGCGCTGATCGCCACCGCAATCGGTCTGTTCGCGGCCATTCCTGCCGTTATGGCGTATAACCGTCTGAACCAGCGCGTGAACAAGCTGGAGCAGGGCTACGACAACTTTATGGAAGAGTTCACGGCCATCCTGCATCGTCAGGCTTTCTCTACCGACAACAGCAAGTAAGTCGAGGTTAACGATGGCCAGAACCCGTGGTCGCGGGCGTCGCGATCTTAAGTCGGAAATCAACATTGTTCCGCTGCTGGACGTGCTGCTGGTGTTGCTGCTCATCTTTATGGCAACCGCGCCGATTATTACGCAGAGCGTGGAAGTGGACCTGCCGGACGCAACCGATTCGAAAACCGTTTCCAGCGACGATAATCCGCCGGTGATCGTGGAAGTGGCCGGGGTAGGGCAGTACAGCCTGGTGGTGGATCACGATCGTATGACGCAGCTGCCGCCGGAGCAGGTGGTGAGCGAAGCGCAGCGCCGTATTGAAGCCAATCCGAAGACGGTCTTCCTGATTGGTGGGGCGAAAGATGTGCCTTACGACGAAATCATCAAGGCGCTGAACCTGTTGCATCAGGCTGGCGTGAAATCCGTCGGTTTGATGACGCAGCCGATTTAACGCGAACCGTTTTTGGGAACCGAGAGTGTCGAAGGCAACCGAGCAGAACGAGAAGTTAAAACGCGCGATAATCATTTCGGTGATTCTGCACATCGTGCTGATCGCCCTGCTGATTTGGAGCTCGTTTAACGAACATATCGAAGCCAGCGGCGGCGGTGGCGGCAGTGATATCGACGCGGTGATGGTCGATCCTGGCGCGGTGGTTGAGCAGTATAACCGTCAGCAGAATCAGCAGAGTGACAGTCAGCGCGCCGAGCAGCAGCGCCAGAAGCAGGCACAGCAGCAGGCGGAAGAGTTGCAGCAGAAACAGGCCGCTGAACAGCAGCGGCTGAAAGAGCTGGAAAAAGAGCGTCTGCAGGCGCAGCAGGAAGCCAAAGAGCAGGCGAAGCAGCAGGCAGAGCAGCAGAAGGCGGCTGAAGCAGCAGCGCAGCAGGCGCAGGAGCAGCAGAAAGCCGCAGAAGCGGCCGCAGCGAAAGCCAAAGCCGATGCCAAAGCGCAGGCCGATGCTCAGGCGAAGGCCGCAGCAGACGCGAAAGCCAAAGCGGAGGAGCAGGCGAAGCAGGCCGCAGCCGACGCGAAGAAGAAAGCGGAAGAGCAGGCCAAAGCCGCCGCAGCCGAAGCGGCGAAAGAGAAAGCCGCGCAGCAGGCGAAAGCCGCAGCTGAAGCGAAAGCCAAAGCGGAGGCAGAAGCCAAAGCTCAGGCCGCGGCAGATGCAAAAGCCAAAGCTGCACAGGAAGCCAAAGAGAAAGCTGCGGAAGCCGCGAAAGAGAAAGCTGCCGCCGAAGCCAAAGCGAAAGCTGAGGCAGCAGCCAAAGCCAAAGCGGATGCGGCGGCGAAAGCTAAAGCTGCGGCTGATGCGAAGAAGAAAGCGGCTGCCGAAGCGGCGAAGAACGAGAGCGATGTGGATGATCTGTTAGGCGGTCTCTCTTCCGGTAAGAATGCGCCGAAAAGCGGCGCCGCTTCCGGTGGTGGCGCGGCGGCAGGTCAGGGCAATCAGAAGAAGGCGGGTGCCTCAGGTGCTGAGGTGAATGCGTATCTGGGTCAGATCACCAGTGCGATTCAGAGCCGCTTCTACGATGCCGATCTGTATCGCGGTAAAAGCTGCGATCTGCGGATTAAACTGGCACCGGATGGTTTGCTGATTGACGTGAAAGCTGAAGGCGGCGATCCGGCGCTGTGTCAGGCGGCGATTACCGCAGCGAAGCAGGCACGCATTCCGAAGCCGCCTTCGCAGGCCGTATATGAAGTGTTTAAGAACGCACCGATGCGTTTCAAACCAGAATAATGCAGTAACGTACGGCAGGTTGAACTAAGGTTAGCTTGCCGTACTCTATGAGTACTCGTGTTTTTTCAGGAACTGTGCGAATTATCATGAACTCAGGTTCAGATAAGGGAGATAAGATGAAGCAGGCACTTCGTGTAACCTTAGGTTTTTTTGTACTGCTGTGGGCAGCGATGCTGCACGCGGAAGTACGCATTGAAATTACGCAGGGCGTGAATACCGCACGCCCAATTGGTGTGGTGCCGTTCCAGTGGGCCGGTCCGGGCGCTGCACCCGAAGATATTGGTGGCATCGTCGCAGCAGACTTACGTAACAGCGGTAAATTCAACCCGCTGGATCGTTCTCGTCTGCCACAGCAGCCGACCAGCGCACAGGAAGTTCAGCCTGCCGCGTGGAGCGCACTGGGTATTGATGCCGTGGTCGTCGGGCAGGTTACGCCGAACGCCGATGGCAGCTACCAGGTGGCTTATCAGCTGGTGGATACCGGTGGCGCACCGGGTACTGTGCTGGCGCAGAACTCCTATAAAGTCACCAAACAGTGGCTGCGCTATGCTGCGCATACCGCCAGCGATGAAGTTTTTGAGAAGCTGACTGGTATCAAAGGCGCGTTCCGTACCCGTATCGCCTATGTGGTGCAGACCAACGGCGGTCAGTTCCCTTACGAACTGCGCGTGTCTGACTACGATGGTTACAACCAGTTTGTGGTACACCGTTCGCCACAGCCGCTGATGTCACCGGCCTGGTCGCCGGACGGCAGCAAAGTGGCTTACGTGACCTTCGAAAGCGGTAAATCGGCGCTGGTGGTGCAGACGCTGGCCAACGGCGCTATCCGTCAGGTAGCTTCTTATCCGCGTCACAACGGTGCACCGGCCTTCTCGCCGGACGGCTCTAAGCTGGCCTTCGCCCTGTCGAAAACCGGTAGCCTGAACCTGTACGTGATGGATCTGGCCTCCGGTCAGACGCGTCAGGTGACCGATGGCCGCTACAACAGCACCGAACCTACCTGGTTCCCGGACAGCCAGACGCTGGCTTACACTTCGGATCAGGCCGGTGCGCCACAGATTTACAAAGTTAACGTTAACGGCGGAACGCCACAGCGCATTACCTGGGAAGGGGCTCAGAACCAGGATGCGGATGTGTCATCTGACGGTAAAACGATGGTGATGATCAGCAGCGCCGGTGGCGCGCAGCACGTCGCCAAACAGGATCTGGAAACGGGAGCCGTTCAGACAATAACGGACACGTTCCTGGATGAGACGCCAAGTCTGGCTCCTAACGGCACGATGGTAATCTATAGCTCTACTCAGGGGATGGGTTCCGTGTTGCAGTTGGTTTCAACCGATGGGCGTTTCAAAGCGCGTCTTCCGGCAACTGATGGACAGGTCAAATTCCCTGCCTGGTCGCCGTATCTGTGATGCATCGCTCCCTCGCCTGGCGGGGGAGTAAAATGTATGGCAAACAAAATAATAGGATAAAGAAATGCAACTGAACAAAGTGCTGAAGGGTTTGATGCTGGCTCTGCCGGTTATCGCGGTAGCTGCATGTAGCTCTCACAAAAACAACAACAACGATCAGACCGGTATGGGTGCTGACGGTGCATACGGCGCTGGCGCTGGCCAGAACGGCAACATGTCTTCTGACGAGCAGGCACGTCTGCAGATGCAGCAGCTGCAGCAGAACAACATCGTTTACTTCGGTCTGGACAAGTATGACGTGCAGTCTGAATACGCTCAGATGCTGGATCAGCACGCTGCTTTCCTGCGCAGCAACCCATCTTACAAAGTGACCATCGAAGGTCACGCGGATGAGCGCGGCACCCCAGAGTACAACATCGCCCTGGGCGAGCGTCGTGCTAACGCCGTTAAAATGTACCTGCAGGGTAAAGGCGTGTCTGCTGACCAGATGTCTATCGTATCTTACGGTAAAGAGAAACCTGCTGTACTGGGCCACGACGAAGCGGCTTACGCTAAAAACCGTCGTGCCGTACTGGTTTACTAAGAGAATCACATGATTAGTAACTTCAGACTTCATCTGTTGAGTCTGTCGTTACTGGTTGGCGTAGCGGCCCCCTGGGCCGCTAATGCCCAGGCGTCAATCAGTAGCGTTGGCTCAGGCTCGGTCGAAGACCGTGTCACCACTCTTGAACGTATCTCCAATGCCCAGGCTCAGCTTCTGCAGCAGTTGCAGCAGCAGATGAGTGATAACCAAAGCGATATCGATTCGCTGCGCGGGCAGATCCAGCAGAACAGTTATCAGCTTAATCAGGTGATTGAGCGGCAGAAGCAGCTTTATCAGCAGATCGACAGTCTGAGCAGCAGTAATGGTGCGCAGGCCAGCGGTGGTGCGGATGCAGCAGCCGGTGCCGCAGCGGGAAACGCTGATGCGGGGAGCAGCAATACGGCTGCCGCTGCACCCGCACAAACCGGCGATGCCAACACCGATTACAATGCTGCCGTCGCGCTGATTCTTGAGAAGAAACAGTACGACCAGGCGATTACTGCGCTGCAGGCGTGGGTGAAGAAGTATCCGGACTCCACCTATCAGCCGAATGCCAATTACTGGCTGGGTCAGTTGTTTTACAACAAAGGCAAAAAGGACGATGCGGCCTACTATTTTGCCACTGTAGTTAAAAACTACCCGAAATCGCCAAAAGCGGCGGAAGCGCTGTTTAAGGTTGGGGTGATCATGCAGGAGAAGAACGATACAGCGAAAGCGAAAGCGGTCTACCAGCAGGTGATCAAACAGTTCCCTAACTCTGAGTCTGCTAAGCAGGCACAAAAACGGCTCGCTGCAATGTAATTGCTGCAGTTAAGACCGGATTTCGTCTGATTTCTGGTCTTGCCGCGTGAAAGGTAAGCAGTTGAGACATTTAGCGGAAAATAAGGGTTGCGCCCTCCCGCTAAATCAGTAATATATGCCGCCGTTGCCGGGACATATCTTAACAAGTATCGGCAGCACTGAAGATGGGTCGTTAGCTCAGTTGGTAGAGCAGTTGACTTTTAATCAATTGGTCGCAGGTTCGAATCCTGCACGACCCACCATCTCAACCATTCAGTTTTGATGTCACTTCAGTTTGCTTCACAACCTTGATGGGTCGTTAGCTCAGTTGGTAGAGCAGTTGACTTTTAATCAATTGGTCGCAGGTTCGAATCCTGCACGACCCACCATCAAGTCGAAAGTTGTAAGCCACTTCCCGAGCGGGTCGTTAGCTCAGTTGGTAGAGCAGTTGACTTTTAATCAATTGGTCGCAGGTTCGAATCCTGCACGACCCACCAGTTATGTAGAAAGGCGCCCTAAAGGCGCCTTTTTGCTTTTTTACGTTTTATACAGTGTTAGATGGGTTGCTTTGAGATTGTGCACCGGCCAGATAAGGCGGGGCGGATCGCAAAGGAATCTCACATCCCTGTGGATCGGCCTCGCGAGTATTCGCCTCATCCCTGAGGCTCACCCGCAAGCGGGCAACACAGCGTGTTGTTCAAAAATGCTCCCGGCATTTTTGTCCATGGCTCGGACGCTTCGCTCCTTCCGCTCCCGCCTTAACTGGCCATCAAGCCTTGTCATTGCTTTAGATAATCGCACCCATGCTCAAAGAAGACGGAAGGGCCGGGCGGTGGAGTAAAGCTTCCGGCGCATGGATGCGCCGGCAGAGCCTACAGGGATGTATTTACGGCGACTTTACGCAACCGCCCCGTACCCTTTGGCTGAAAGGCACTATTACAGTTATTCTGGCAACGACATCATGCCAAATCTCACTACCGCTTTTCCGGCGTCAGGCTCTTCCAGATATGCAGCACCGCGTAACTGCGCCACGGGCGCCACACTTGGGACATCTGCTCTGCGACCTTTGCGCTCACGCCACCGAGATTATTGCGGATCGCAATGTCCTCTTTCGGAAAGGCATCCGGCCAGCGCAGGGCGCGCATGGCGATATAGCTCGCCGTCCACGGTCCGACACCCTTCAGCGCCAGCAACTGCTGCTGCACCACGTCCGGATTAACCGCACCATTGAAGCGCAGCGCTCCTGAGGCGCAGGCCGCGGCCAGTGCCTGGATCGCCTGCGCGCGGGCGCTCACAATGCCGAGGCTGGCGATATCATCCAGGGTGGCAGTAGCCAGTGATTCGGCCTCTGGCGGTAAGCGGGAGAGCGCAGGCCACGGTGTGGTGAGGGGCGCGCCAAAACGCTCCGCCACGCGACTGCTCAGCGTCGTCGCGGCTTTCACCGTCACCTGCTGGCCGAGGATGGCGCGGACCGCCAGCTCGAAGCCGTCAAACGCACCAGGAACGCGCAAACCCGGATAGCGCGCCAGACTCGCAGCTAATAGCGGATCCTGGCTGAGCTGCTCGCTGATGCGCTGTGGCTGGGCATCCAGATCAAACAGATCGCGCAAGCGGCGCAGCAGGGCAGGCAGCACCGGCGTCAGCGTGGTGGTAAATTGCACCTTCAGCGCCTGCTTTTCCGGCAAATGGCTAATGCGCACCCAGCCACGACACTGACCGAGCGCCACAGTACGATGATAAACGCCCTCGCTGACCCACTCGACTTGCTTCATCACGCGCTGTTGCAGGAAATCGAGGATGGCGTCCCAGTCATAAGGAGGCCGGTAGCTGAGGCGCAGTTCGGCGCTCTCCTGCTCACCATTCAGGGCTTCCGTCTGAATCTGCTTACGCAGACGCGAAGGCGTCATGCGATAGCGCGCCTGAAACACGTCGTTAAAACGGCGCAGGCTGCGAAAACCGCTGGCATAGGCAATTTCGGTCACCGGCAATGCGGTTTCAGTCAGTAGCTGCTTCGCCAGCAGCATGCGCCGGGTTTGCCGCAGTTCAAGCGGCGACACGCCCAGCTCCTGCTGAATCACCCGTCTTAGCTGGCGTTCACTCAGGTCAAACTCGCTGGCGATCTCAGCCAGTGTCTCCTGTTCTTCCAGTAAGCCTTCTTCGATACGGCGTATCAGCCGGTCGGCGATGCGATGATGGCTATCGACCGGCGCCGAACCAGGTGCCAGCTCGGGACGACAGCGCAGGCAGGGGCGAAAGTGCGCCTTTTCAGCCGCTTCGGCACTGGTGAAAAACAGGCAGTTCTTCTGCATCGGCGCTTTCACCGGACAGATCGGACGGCAGTAAATACCGGTGGAGGTCACGCCGACAAAAAACACCCCGTCGAAACGGCTGTCGCGCGCCGTCAGCGCCTGATAGGCAATTTCAGGATCAAACATCATCGTCTCCGGCAAATAAACACCATCGTCGCGCAGGTGCGGATGGAAAACTGGCTGCTTTCGGACAGCTAACCAGTTTATGCTCATGGCCGAAAACAGCCAGTTTCGCCGCGCAAAAGTGCGATAATCATCCGCATAGCCCATGCCGGAGGTGCAACATGTATCACGCTAAAATCATTACCACGCCCGTCGGAGAACTGACGCTCATTGCCACGGATCGCGGTCTGTCAGCCATTTTATGGGAAAACGAAGGCGCGCAGCGCGTGCCGCTGAAACCGATCGCGCGTAACGACCAGCATCCGATTCTCTGTGAGGCCGAGCGCCAGCTGCGCCAGTACTTTGCCGGCGAGCGCCAGCAGTTTGACATGCCGTACGACACCGTTGGCACTGCGTTTCAGAAAAAGGTCTGGCAGGCGCTGCTCACCATTCCGTTTGGTGAAACCCGCAGCTATCTGCAAATCGCGGAGCAGATCGGCAATCCGAAAGCGGTACGCGCCGTCGGGGCTGCCAACGGTAAAAATCCGTTGTCGATCATGGCGCCCTGTCATCGGGTTATCGGCAGCAACGGTAAGCTCACCGGCTTCGCTGGCGGCCTGGCGGTAAAAGCGTTTCTGCTTGAGCTGGAGAGCCCACAACAGGCGCAGGCCGGCGCGCAGCTGGTACTTCCCGCATAAAAATCACACGACAGGCTCGGTGTAATCCGCTATTGTGTTTAGCATATAAAACACGATGGCGGATTTAATGCCGCATCATCGTCCTGATGGGCGATTTTGTTAAATCGATAAAACGAGAGCCGTGTCATGAGTGCAATGTTTGATGCTGAAAGCGCCATTTATCCCTTCCCGCCGAAACCGGCGCGCCTCAGCCCGCAGGAAAAAGCCGGTTACATCGAAGAAATTAAACGCCTGCTCAAAGCACGCGATGCGGTGATGGTGGCGCATTACTACACCGATCCGGAAATCCAGGCGCTGGCCGAAGAGACCGGCGGCTGCGTGGCGGATTCCCTTGAGATGGCGCGCTTTGGCAGCCAGCATCCGGCGCAAACGCTGCTGGTGGCCGGCGTGCGTTTCATGGGCGAAACCGCCAAAATCCTTAGCCCGGAAAAAACCGTGCTGATGCCCACGCTGCAGGCGGAGTGCTCGCTTGACCTCGGTTGCCCGATTGACGAATTTAATCGCTTCTGCGATGCGCATCCGGATCGGACCGTGGTGGTGTATGCCAACACGTCGGCAGCGGTAAAAGCACGCGCCGATTGGGTAGTGACGTCCAGCATTGCGGTTGAGCTGATTGAATATCTCGACAGTCGCGGTGAAAAAATCATCTGGGCACCGGACCGCCATCTGGGCCGCTACGTTACGCAGCAAACCGGCGCTGATGTGCTGTGCTGGCAGGGGGCCTGCATCGTGCATGATGAGTTCAAAACCCAGGCGTTGCAGCGCATGAAAGCGCTCTATCCTGACGCGGCGGTGCTGGTGCACCCGGAGTCACCACAGGCGATTGTCGACCTGGCCGATGCGGTCGGTTCCACCAGCCAGTTGATTCAGGCCGCCAAAACGCTGCCGCATCCGCAGATGATTGTGGCGACCGACCGCGGCATCTTTTACAAAATGCAGCAGGCGGTACCGGACAAAGAGTTACTGGAAGCGCCTACCGCAGGTGAAGGGGCGACCTGCCGCAGCTGCGCGCACTGCCCGTGGATGGCGATGAATGGCCTGCAGGCTATCGCTGAAGGGCTGGCACACGGCGGCGCTCAGCATGAAATTCACGTCGATGCGGCACTGCGCAAGGCAGCGTTGCTGCCGCTCAACCGCATGCTAGACTTTGCAGCACAACTCAAACTTACGCTGAAAGGGAACGCCTGAGGCGGTTTTCATACAGGTGCAGATGATGGACTTCTTTAGCACACACAATATTCTGGTTCATATTCCGATTGGCGTCGGCGGCTACGATCTGTCATGGATTGAGGCGATCGGTACGCTGGCCGGCCTGCTGTGTATCTGGCTCGCCAGCCAGGAAAAAATTATCAACTACCTGTTTGGTCTGATTAACGTCACGCTGTTTGCGGTGATTTTCTTTCAGATTCAGCTGTATGCCAGCCTGCTGCTGCAGCTGTTCTTCTTTGTTGCCAATGTGTACGGCTGGTACGCGTGGAGCCGGCAGACCAGCAGCCATGAAGCGGCGCTGAAAATCCGCTGGCTGCCGCTGCCGAAAGCCATCGGCTGGGGCGCCGCCTGCGTGATCGCCATTGCGCTGATGACGCGCTATATCGACCCGGTATTCGCTTTCCTCACGCGCACCGCGGTGGGTCTGATGCAGTCGCTCGGCCTTAACGTGGTGATGCCGCAACTGCAGCCGGATGCCTTCCCGTTCTGGGATTCCTGCATGATGGTGCTGTCGATTGTGGCGATGATCCTGATGACGCGCAAATACGTCGAGAACTGGCTGCTGTGGGTGGTGATCAACGTTATCAGCGTGATGATCTTTGCGCGTCAGGGCGTGTATGCCATGGCGCTGGAGTACGCCATCCTGACGCTGATCGCGCTGAACGGCACGCGCCTGTGGATGCAGAGCGCACGGGAACAGGGTTCGCGCGCGCTGTCCCATTAGTGGTGATGATGCGCGTGGCCTTCCAGCGCTGCGTGCTCGTGCTGCGAGCCGCTCTCCTCGCATAACTCGCAGTCCGGGCCGACGCAGGGCTGATACTCCATCTGCACCGTGGCATGGGCAATCTGATAATGCTGGTGCAGATACTGATGAATGCGTCGCAGCAGGCCGTCGTGATCGTACGGCGGAATCACCTGTACGTGCAGCGTCAGCACCGGCTTTTCGCCCACCTGCCACACATGCACATGATGCACATTGCGCACTTCATCAATGTGACGCGTCAGCGCCCGCGCCAGCTTACCCACGTCGATATGCGTCGGTGCGCCTTCCAGCAGCTCGTGCAGGCTCTCACGCAGCAGCGCCCAGCCGCTGCGCACCACCAGCAACGCCACCAGCAGCGACAGAATCGGATCGATCGGCGTCCAGCCGGTCAGCATGATGATCACCGCCGCCACGATTGCGCCCACCGAACCCAGCAGATCGCCCAGCACGTGCAGCGCGGCAGCACGCACGTTGAGATTCTTCTCTTCGCTGCCGCGGTGCAGCAGCCAGAATGACAGCAGATTCGCCAGCAGGCCGGCAATGGCGATGCCGAGCATCAGCCCGCCTTCAATCGGCTCGGGCTGGTAAAAACGGCGCAGCGCTTCCCAGACGATCAGGACGGTAATCACCAGCAGCGCGATGGCGTTCACAAACGCTGCCAGCGTGGTCAGACGCAGTAAGCCAAAAGTGTGACGCGCATTCGGTTTGCGCCGGGCGAACTGCACGGCCAGCAGCGCCATCAGCAGCGCGGCGGCGTCGGTGAGCATATGTCCGGCATCGGCCAGCAGCGCCAGCGAACCGGACACCAGCCCGCCGATGACCTCGGCAACCATAAACAGCGCGGTGACGCCAAACGCGGCGGCGAGACGCGTGCGGTTGCCGCCGTGCTCACTGTGAGAATGAGTGTGTGCCATAACGTTCCAGTTGGTTAAGTAGCCTGTTCGTTAATGATATCAGTAAATTGAGATTATCAGGGTCAGGCTGATGCTGTTTTGCCGCGTCGGCCAGCTGCTGGCAGCGGGCGGCCACGTCGTCAATGCCGAGCATCAGCCAGCTGCCTTTCAGGCGGTGCGCCGCGCGCGCCAGCTGGGGCCAGTCTGCGGCCGCGCTGGCCTGTAGCAGCGCATCACGATCCTGCTGCAGCGTACGCTGCAGGGTGTGGCAAATACGCGGGATGAAAGCCGGATTGTGCTGCGCCAGAATCTGCAGGCTGTCCGGCAGCACCTGCAGCGGATCGCGCACCGCCTGCGCCAGCAGCGGGGCAATATCCCGCAGAGTCACCGGCTTGACCAGCTGCGCTTCGTGCGCCTGCAGCGGCAATTTCAGCAGCTGTACGTCGGCGGAGCACAGTATGCGCAGCGCAGGCTGCACGCGCTGGCGCTGACGACGGCGCAGGATGCGCAGCAGCGTCAGGCCATCCGGGCGTGGCATCATCTGGTCGATAAACAGCACATCAAACGGCTGCTGCGCATCGGCCCGCAGCAGTTCGCGGCCATCCTCAAATACCGCCGCAGCAATGCCAAAGCTCGCCAGCTGCTGCTGCATCACCAGCAGATTGGTCGGGTGATCGTCGACAATCGCCACGCGCAGCTGCGGATAGTGCGGCCAGTGCGTGGCGTCATCCGCCGCCGACGCCGCACAGGGTTCCAGCGGCAGGCGCACGCTCACCGTGGTGCCCTGCTGCGGTGCGGAGTGCAGCGACAGCGTGCCGCCCATGCGCTGTACAATCTCGCGACAGATAAACAGCCCGAGGCCGCTGCCCTGCACCGCATGGCGCTTGCCCGACGGCGCCTGATACCACGGTTCAAACAGCTGCGCCTGCTCGCTGAGCGGAATGCCGCTGCCGCTGTCGCTCACCGTCAGCGCGATATCCCCGGTGACCGCCAGCGTCAGGCGGATTTCGCCGTGGCGGGTAAATTTCAGCGCATTGGCCACCAGATTGTTCACCACCTGCTGCAGGCGATCGCTGTCGAGCATCACGCTGGCCGGCAGCGGGGTCAGCGCCGCCACGTGCAGCTGTGGCCCGCCATCGCGCATCAGCGGGTGATAAAACTGCTGTTGCTGCTGTAGCCATAGCGTGAGATCGAGCGGGCGCGGCGTCAGGCGGAAGCTGTGATTCTCGATGCGCGCATGATCCTGCAGGTCGTTCAGCAGCGTCATCAGCGACCGGGCGCTGCTGTGCATCAGATCGAGCCGCGCGCTCGGATGCTGCTGCTGCTCCAGCTCCAGCAGACCCAGAATCGCCTGCATCGGCGTGCGCAGCTCGTGGCTGGCGGTGGCGAGAAACTGGCTTTTAGCGGCGTTGGCACGCTCCGCCTGCTCGCGCTGTAACCGCTCACGCCGCTGCTGCAGATAGCGGCGCAGCAGCAATACCAGCAACAGCAGGATGATTACGGCGGCCGCAATCAAAATCAGCAGCGGCACATTGCGCATCGTCATGGTGGTGCCGGGCTGCGGCGGCTGCGACCAGCTGACGCGCATCTGGTTCAGCGTATCTGCCGGAATCTGCTGCAGCGCATGGTCGAGCAGGGCGCTCAGCTGTGGCTGCTGTGCGCTCACCTGCGGCGCCAGCGGCCAGGCGATATCGCTGGCCACAAACGCGAGATGCACGCGGTTGCCCTCATGGCTGGCCATGCGCCAGCGCGCCGACAGCACGTTATCCACCACTGCATCAATCTGGCCAGTGTTGAGGGCCTGCCACAGCTGGGCGCGATCGTCGAACAGCTGGGGCGCGATCTCAGCCGGAAGCAGACGCTGCGCCAGATCGCCCCGCAGCACGCCGACGCGCTGAGCGTGCAGCGCGGACCAGCCCATCGGCTGCCTGTCGGACAGCGTGTAAATGCCCCAGATGGCGCGCCACACTGGCAGCGCGGTGCGGTTAGCATCGTCCCCGTACAGTGGCTGTAACAGGTTGAGCATCACCTGCTGCTGCTGTAACAGACTGGCGGCCTGCTGCGGATTATTAACCCAGCGCGGCGTGAAACGCAGGCCGGTGCTCTGGCTCAGCGCGTTAAGCAGGTCAATACCGAAGCCGCGCGCGTTGCCGCTGGCATCGCGATAGCTCCATGGTGCGTTATCGCTCTCGGCGGCATAAGGGATGGCATCCTGCTGCGCCAGCCACTGTTTCTCTTCGCCCGTCAGCATCAGGGTCTGCGTATCCTGATAGCGCAGCAGCGGCGGACTCCAGCGCTGCTGCACGCGATTGCTGAACTCCGCTGGCAGCAAACGCAGCTGGCGGTTGAGCCAGGCAATCAGCGCCGGATCGCGCGTCAGCGCGCGCAGCGACAGCTCGCCGGCACCGGGATCGGCGGTGATTTGATAAATCTGTCCCTGCTGCAGCTGGCTGAGCAGAAAACCGGCGCTGGCTTCATCGGCCACCAGATAGTCACTCTGCTGGTTCAGCAGCGCATACAGCGCCTGTAAATTGCCGGGCAGCGTCTGCCAGCGGTGGCGATGTGCAAAGGTTTGCGGCAGCTGCGCCAGCGTGTCGGCGGCGATGGTCAACTGAGCGTTATCACTGTTGAACATCACCGCGCGCTGATTGTCACGATTGCGGTAGATGCGCATCGGACTGGTGAACCAGCTCTCGCTGGTCAGTACGTCGGCGGGCAGATCGCGCTGGCGGGTGCTCAGCACCATATCCACGTCGCCACGCTGCAGCGCCGCCAGCTGGGCGGCAAAGTCAGGGTAACCGTGCAGGCTGAATGTGCTGCCGCTCAGCTGGCTGAGGGCGCTGAGATAGTCGGCATCAATGCCCCAGATGCGATCGCCGATGCGCATCGCCCAGGGCGCGCTGTTTTGCGCCGGCACTGCCACGCGCAGCACCGCTCCCGGCCACGGCTCGGCGTGCGGCGCGGGCATCATGGCGGGCAGCATCACGCTGCTGGCGGGCTGCAATCCGGCGCGCGCCAGCAGACTGAAAAACAGCGCGAACAGCAGCAGCCAGCATTTCACTGCTGCGCTTTCCACAGTTCTGCCAGCTCGACCACCGACTGCACGCCGGTCTTCTCGAGGATATTTTTCTTGTGGGTGCTGACGGTTTTATTGCTGATGTGCAGCTGTTCGCCAATCTGGATATTCGACAGCCCGCGTACCAGCAGCGCCACAATCTGCTGCTCTTTCTCGGTGAGCGGTAGCGCAATGCGCTCCGGCAGCGGCGGAAACGCCTGCTGGCCGCCCAGCACCGCCAGAATCGCGCTCAGCAACTGCGCCATGCTTTGACTCTTCACCACATAGCCGGCCGCGCCGAGCGAGGCGGCGCTGAGCAGCGTGTGGCGGCTCTGCTGGGCCGAGTAAATCAGCACCGGACACTGCGGATGGCGCGCACGCAGACGGCGCAGCAGCTCCAGACCATCGCTATCCGGCAGGCCGATATCCAGTACAATCAGGTCAATATGATGCTGTTGCAGCAGCTGGCGCGCCTGGGCTTCGTCACCGGCGGCGTAGAGCTGTAATGGAATAGGGGCGTTGAGGCAGGCCGCTTCCAGCGCGACTTCAACTAAAGGGTGATCATCGATAAGCAGCAGCGCGGCCATGAAACAGTTCCTGTGAATTTCATAGCGTTAGCATAGCGGAAATAGGGCAGGGGAAAAACAACAGGGCGAGCCTAAGCTCGCCCTGCATCACGATCCGCGTGGCTTACTGCGTGGTGCCGTCAGTTTTATGTTTAACGTGACCACCGCCTTCCTTAGTTTCAACTTTCTTGTTCATATCCGGGCAGCGACCATCTTTACACATGGTATTTTTGTGTTCCTGGCTGGCCGACATATTGCCAGAGGTGGTACCAGAAGTCGCGGCACCGTTGGTGTTCATGCTGCCATTATTAATGTTGCTATTGTCGACATTATTTGGCGGCAGATTCTCTTTCGCGCCGCCCGCGGCTGCGCCGGCTTCTGCTGACGCATTCGCCTGGCCGTTGTTGTTATCCGCAGCCAGTGCTGCGCCGCTGCCCAAAGTCATCGCTGCCGTCAGAAAAATCAATGCAAACTTATTCATCATTATGCTCCTGTAATAAATGGATAGTTGCCGCGTGACACCCGCTGGTGCTGTTTGACGAAAAAAGCGTGCCGCGACGGAATTTAATTCCGTCATGAGTGTTCGGCATGAATATAAATAGCGAAAGCACCTCATTCCTCAGTGCTTACGTTTAAAAAGCTTAGTTCATAAACGAATAAATGCAAATCTGAGCGAGCCATTGGCGCACAGGACATAATTTACACCTGGTGCCTGAAGGGATACATTGGACGGGTTGCGCCCGGCGTACGCAGGGCCAGAAATTTGAATGGAATAAGTATGGATTACCAGAACGACGATTTACGCATCAGAGAGATCAAAGAGTTACTGCCCCCTGTTGCGCTGCTGGAAAAATTCCCCGCCACCGATAACGCTGCTCAAACCGTTGCCCAGGCCCGCCAGGCCATTCACCGCATTCTGCACGGTGAAGATGACCGCCTGCTGGTGGTGATTGGGCCATGCTCCATCCACGATACGCAGGCAGCCAAAGAGTATGCCGCTCGCCTGCTGACGTTGCGCGAGGAGCTGAAGGGTGAGCTGGAAGTGGTGATGCGCGTGTACTTTGAAAAACCGCGTACCACGGTGGGCTGGAAAGGGCTGATCAACGATCCTTACATGGACGGTAGCTTCCAGATTAACGACGGCCTGCGCCTGGCGCGTAAGCTGCTGGTGGATATCAACGACACCGGACTGCCGGCTGCCGGTGAGTTCCTCGACATGATCACGCCGCAATACATGGCGGATTTGATGAGCTGGGGCGCGATTGGTGCGCGCACCACCGAGTCGCAGGTGCACCGCGAGCTCTCCTCCGGGCTTTCCTGCCCGGTCGGCTTCAAAAACGGCACTGACGGCACCATCAAAGTGGCGATCGATGCCATCGGCGCTGCCAGCGCGCCGCACTGTTTCCTGTCGGTCACCAAATATGGTCATTCGGCGATTGTCGAAACCAGCGGTAATGAAGATTGCCACATCATTCTGCGCGGCGGCAAAGAGCCGAACTACAGTGCGGAACACGTTGCGGCGGTGAAAACCGGGCTGGAAAAAGCGGGCCTGCGTCCACAGGTGATGATCGACTTCAGCCACGCCAACAGCAGCAAGCAGTTCCAGCGTCAGATGGTGGTGGCCGCAGACGTGGCACAGCAGATCGCCGGCGGCGAGCAGGCGATTACCGGCGTGATGATTGAGAGCCACCTGGTGGAAGGCAACCAGAGCCTCGACAGCGGCAAACCGCTGGTGTACGGCCAGAGCGTCACCGACGCCTGTATTGGCTGGGACGACACGGAAAAAGCGCTGCGTCAGCTGGCGCAGGCGATCAAAACCCGTCGCGGCTAACGGCAGCGCACGGCATAAAAAAAGGCCAGACTCGCGTCTGGCCTTTTGCGTTTCAGCGTGAACTTACTTCGCTTTACCCTGGTTAGCAACGGCGGCGGCTTTCGCTGCGATCTCGTCGGCATCACCCAGATAGTAATGTTTGATTGGCTTGAAGTTCTCGTCGAACTCATACACCAGCGGTACGCCGGTTGGGATGTTCAGTTCGAGGATCTCATCTTCGCTCATGTTATCGAGGTATTTCACCAGCGCGCGCAGTGAGTTACCGTGCGCGGCAACGATCACTTTCTCACCGCTCTTAATGCGCGGCAGAATACTTTCGTTCCAGAATGGGATCACGCGATCGATGGTCAGTGCCAGGCTTTCGGTGGTCGGCAGTTGCGCGTCGGTCAGGGATTTGTAGCGCGGGTCGTGGCCCGGGAAACGCTCGTCGTTACGATCCAGCTCTGGCGGCGTAACGGCGAAGCCGCGGCGCCACTGTTTCACCTGATCGTCGCCGTATTTGGCGGCGGTTTCCGCTTTGTCCAGACCCTGCAGCGCACCGTAGTGACGCTCGTTCAGACGCCAGGTTTTTTCGACCGGCAGCCAGGCCTGATCCAGCTCATCCAGCACGTTCCACAGAGTGTGGATAGCACGCTTCAGCACTGAGGTGTAGGCAAAATCAAACACGAAACCTTCTTTTTTCAGCAGCTGACCGGCTGCTTTGGCTTCGGTGCGACCCTTGTCGGACAGATCCACGTCGTACCATCCGGTGAAGCGGTTTTCCTGATTCCACTGGCTTTCGCCGTGGCGCACCAGAACCAGCTTAGTTACGGCCATAGCTTTACTCCTTAATGCTTAATGTTTCGATGATGATAGAAACCGGCTGCGGCCGCTGATTTTAGCGGCACACTGATAGCGCCATACCATAGCGGAAAACAGCGCACGGCGTAAGCCTGTCGGCACCGCAGTGCGCGTTTTTCAACCGGCGCTTAGTGCGGGGTGAAGCGATAACGCGTCACGGAGTGCCATGTGTCGCCGGGCTGCAGCCAGCAATCAGGCTGCGGCCACTCGCTATGGTTGGGCGAATCCGGTAAAAACGCACTCTCCAGAGCGATGCCCTGGAAAGCAGTATAGCTGCCCTGTTCACGGGCGCGCGTTCCCTCCAGATAGTTGCCGGAGTAGAACTGCAGCGCCGGCGCGGCGGTGAACACGCTCACGCTAAGTTTGTCGTCCGCTGACCACAGCTGCGCAGCAGGCTGGCTGCTGTCACCGGCGGTGGTGAGCAGAAACGCGTGATCGTAACCTTTCACCGCGCGCTGATCGTCGTCGGCCAGGAACTCGTCCGCCACGCGTTTCGGCTGGCGGAAATCAAAGCTGGTACCGTCTACCACTTTCAGCGGCGCATTGGGAATGCCTGCGCTGTCCACCGGCAGATAACGATCGGCCTGCAGTTGTAAGCGATGCTGGCGCGCGTCGCCATGATGCGCATCAAGGTTGAAGTAAGCATGGTTGGTCAGGTTGACCGGACAGGCCTGATCGGTCTGCGCTTCATAGCGAATCGACAGGCAGTTATCGTCATCGAGCTGATAAATCACATCGGCAATCAGATTGCCGGGGTAGCCCTGGTCGCCGTCCGGCGAATCAAGACGATAGTGCACTTCGCTGTCGCTCTGGCTGAGGATCTGCCAGCGGCGCTTGTCGAAACCCTGCGGCCCGCCATGCAGCTGGTGCGGACCCTGATTGGCCGCCAGCAGCCGGTTAAGCGGCTTCAGCTCAGCGAAGGCGATGCGGTTCGCGTAACGCCCGATGGTGGCACCGAGATAAGCATCCTGATGCAGATAGTCGGACGGCGTGGCGCAGCCGAGCAGCGCTTCGCGCACGCTGCCGTCCTGCATCGGCACGCGCGCCGACAGCCAGGTGGCGCCCCAGTCCATAAAGGTGGCGACCATGCCGTTGCGGTTGCGCAGCACGGTGATGCGCCACGGCTGGCCGTCCGGCGCATGAGAGTTGACGTCGCTTACCATTGGCCGGCTCCTGCTGAGGCTTTGCACACGTAAAAGGTCTCTTTGATGCCGGTCTGCGCTTCGTACTGCTGCGCCACCGCCGCTTTCACCTGATCGACCAGATCGGTTGGCATCAGGGCGACAATACAGCCGCCGAAGCCGCCGCCGGTCATACGCACGCCGCCGCGCGGGCCGATTTCCGCTTTAACAATCTCCACCAGCTGATCGATGGGCGGCACGGTGATCTCAAAATCGTCGCGCATTGAGGCGTGCGAGGCGGCCATCAGCTCACCCATGCGTTGCAGATCGCCGCTGCTCAGCGCGTCCGCCGCTTCCAGCGTCCGGGCATTTTCGGTGATCACGTGACGCACGCGTTTGGCCACCAGCGGATCGAGCTGCTGTTCTGCCGCCGCAAACTCCTCCAGCGTCACGTCGCGCAGCGCCTTTTTGTTGAAGAAGCGCGCACCGGTTTCGCATTGCTCGCGGCGGGTATTGTATTCGCTGCCCACCAGATTACGACGGAAGTTCGAGTTGATGATCACCACCGCGACATCCTCCGGCATGGATACGGCGCGCGTACCCAGCGTGCGGCAGTCCAGCAGCATGGCGTGATCCTGCTGGCCGAGCGCTGAAATCAGCTGATCCATGATGCCGCAGTTGCAGCCAACAAACTGGTTTTCCGCTTCCTGCCCGTTAACGGCAATCGCTGCGCCGTCGAGCTTCAGCTGATACAGCTGCTGGAACACGGTGCCCACCGCCACTTCCAGCGAGGCGGACGAGCTGAGACCGGCACCCTGCGGCACGTTGCCGCTGATCACCATATCCACGCCGCCAAAGCTGGCGTCGCGCTGCTGCAGATGTTTCACCACGCCGCGCACGTAATTGGCCCACATCGGTTCGCTGAGCGGCTCAATCGGCGCATCCAGCGAGAAGCTATCCTGCTGATTGTCGTAATCCACCGCCACCACGCGCACCTGGCGATCGTCGCGGCGGGCGCAGGCAATCACGGTCTGATAGTCAATGGCGCAGGGCAGCACGAAGCCGTCGTTGTAATCGGTATGCTCGCCGATCAGGTTCACCCGGCCCGGTGCCTGAATGCTGTGGCTCGGCGCGTAGCCGAAGGTGTCAGCGAAAACCTGTTGAGTGATCGATTTTAAAGACATTTATTGTTCCTCGCGGAAATGGATAGCGCTGACAGAGCGCAGACGTTCTGCTGCCTGTTCCGCCGTTAAATCACGTTGGGTCTCGGCCAGCATCTCGTAGCCAACCATAAATTTTCGTACCGTCGCGGAGCGCAGCAGCGGGGGATAGAAGTGCGCGTGCAGCTGCCAGTGATCGTTGGCTTCGCCGTTAAACGGCGCGCCGTGCCAGCCCATCGAATAGGGGAACGAGCACTGGAACAGATTGTCGTAACGGCTGGTGAGCTGCTTGAGCGCCAGCGCCAGATCGGTGCGCTGCGCCTCGTTAAGATCGGTAATACGTTTCACGTGCGTTTTAGGCAGCAGCAGGGTTTCAAACGGCCAGGCCGCCCACCACGGCACCACCGCCAGCCAGTGTTCGGTTTCGACCACGGTACGGCTGCCGTCCTGCAGTTCGCGCGCTACGTAATCCACCAGCAGCGGCGTACCTTTATCAGCAAAGTAGCGGCGCTGGTTGTCATCCTCTTTTTGCGCTTCATTCGGCAGAAAACTGTTGGCCCACACCTGACCGTGCGGATGCGGATTCGAGCAGCCCATGGCTGCGCCTTTGTTCTCAAATACCTGCACCCACGGATAGTGCTGGCCGAGTTCGGCGGTCTGCTCCTGCCAGGTGCGCACGATATCCTGCAGGTTGTGCAGCGGCAGTTCGGGCAGGGTTTTGCTGTGATCCGGTGAGAAGCAGATCACCCGGCTGGTACCGCGCGCGCCTTCACAGCGCATCAGCACATCATCGCTCTGCGGCGCGTCCGGCGTATCGGTCATCAGCGCGGCGAAGTCATTGGTGAATACGTAAGTGCTTTTGTAGTCGGGATTTTTGTCGCCGGTGATGCGGGTATTACCGGCGCACAGGAAGCAGTCCGGATCGTGTGCGGGCAGTTGCTCCAGCGCCGGCGTCTCCTGCGCACCCTGCCACGGACGTTTGGCGCGATGCGGTGACACCAGCACCCATTGATCGATCAACGGGTTATAGCGGCGATGCGGATGATCGACCGGGTTAAATTTTTGCATAACAAGTCCTGGTAATCGGCAAACAGAAGAAAATCACTGCCTTCAACGTAGCATAACGGTGGCGCTGAAAGCGTGATCCAGTCTGGATAAATGGTATCGTTTACACAAGGTGACGATTCTCATTTTGTGGGTTTATGCGCAGCGTTTGCTGAATAATGCGGCAGGCTAGTGGTAGCGGTTACATTTTTAGGGGAAGAAATCTGTCAGGTGCGTACTGTTATCGCCGGGCCGCCATGGATGGCGACCCGCTCATGAGTGAAAACTAACGCAACGCCTCCTGCTGATAGACATAGCCCGCGCCCTGTTTTACAAAACTCAGGCGGTGGGTGATGCACTGCGGCGCGTCTTCGGCGTGGTGGGACACAAACATCAGCTGAGTACGGCCTTCGCCGATCAGCACATCAACAAAGCGGCGCACCAGCTGGCGGTTAATGGGATCGAGCCCCTGCAGTGGCTCATCCAGGATTAACAGCGTCGGGTGCTTCACCAGCGCGCGCGCAATCAGCACCAGCCGCTGCTGGCCCCACGACAGGCTATGAAACGGCGCATCGGCCAGCGCATTGTCCATGCCGAGCAGCGCCAGCCACTGGCGCGCCAGCGCTTTCTGCCGATCCGATACCGCCTGATACAGACCGATCGAATCAAAAAAGCCTGAGAGGATCACCGTACGCACGTTACAGCTGACGCGGTAATCCAGATGCAGGCTGCTGCTGACGTAACCGATATGCTGCTTGATGTCCCAGATGGTTTCACCGCTGCCGCGGCGAATACCAAACAACGTTAAATCATTGCTGTAGCCCTGCGGATGATCGCCGGTGACCAGGCTAAGCAGGGTCGATTTACCCGCGCCGTTGGGGCCGATGATCTGCCAGTGCTCGCCGGGATTGACCTGCCAGTTCAGGCCGTCGATCACCGCGTGATCGTTATACGACACCACGCCGTTGCGCAGGGTAACGCGCGGCGCATCTGCCGCCAGCTGCGGCAGCTGATCCGGCTGGTCCGGCTCCGGCAGCGCCATGCCCTGCAGGCGTTCGCTGTGCGCCAGCTGCGCCACCAGCGCTTCGGCGAGAATCGCCTGGCGCGCGCCCACGTGCGTCAGCGTGCACTCCGCCAGCACGCCGACCTGCTGGACAAAATCCGGGATATCGTCAAAGCGGTTCAGCACCAGTACCACGGTGTAGCCGTCGCGATGCAGCTGATGCAGCGTATCGGCAAGGCTGGCGCGCGATGCCACATCCAGACCATCAAAAGGTTCGTCGAGGATCAGCAAATCCGGCTGCGCCATCAGCGCCTGACACAGCAGCGTTTTGCGCGTTTCGCCGGTAGAAAGGTATTTGAAGCGGCGAGTCAGTAAAGCGCTGATGCCAAACTGCTGGGCCAGCGCCTGCGCCCGCGCCTCATCCTTTACTTCATCCTGAATGATCTCCAGCGCGGTGCGGCCGGTGTCATCTTCGCCTTCACTCAGCAGATCGGTGTTGTTGCGCTCCCACTCCTGCGTCACCAGCTGTTGCAGCTGCTCCAGCGACAGACGGGTGCGGCGCTGAAAATCCTGGCGCAGCTCGCCCTTGGCCGCCGTCAGCTCGCCGGACAGCGCGCGCGCCAGCGAAGATTTACCGCTGCCGTTGGCACCGACAAAGGCCCAGCTTTCGCCGCTGTGCAGGGTTAAGTCCGGCAGGGTCAGGGTAAGGCTATCGCTCAGGTGAAATATGCCTTGCGAAATTTGCAATGAGGCCATGATTTGTTCCGTTTTCTGCATCAAGTCGCTCAGTTGTAGCGAGCCAGCGAAATGAAGTCAAATCATGGCGGCCAGATCAGAGCAGTGTGGCGATGATGGCGTGTTCGGCATTAAAACAGGCGGTCACGGCGCTGCCGGGCTGCAGATTATGCTGGCGAAGCGCCTGGCTGGGGACGGTGGCGCACAGCATTTCACCGCCTGCCAGTGCAATCAGCACTTCACTCTGCGTTTCGCCGGGTTCGATGGTGTGGACAACGCCCGGCAGCTGATTATCGCCCTCTGCGGCGTCAGGCGTCAGGCGGATCCACGGCGCTTTGATCAGCACCAGCACCTCTTTACCGCTGTCGAGCTGCAGCCGCTCCGCGCTGCGTTCGGTCAGGGCCACCTGCAGGCGCATCACGCCGTCGTTCAGCAGTACCTCAACATGCTGCTGCACCTGCTGACGATCGCGCGCCTGCACCGTGCCAAACAGCTGGTTGCGCGCGCTGGTTTGCAGGGAAAAGCGGGCGATCGCCGCCAGCAGGCTGTCGAGCGGCAGGCTGTCGTTTTGCAGCACGTCAAAGGCTTTTTGCTGGATCTGCTCCATCAATTGAAACAGCTGAATTAATCGCTCGCCGTAGCGCGTCAGCCGCGCACCACCGCCGCCTTTGCCGCCGGTCGCGCGTTCGACCAGCGTCTGATCCGCCAGCTGATTCATCTCATTGATGGCGTCCCAGGCGCTTTTATAGCTGATGCCCGCCAGTCTGGCGCCCTGGCTGATGGAGCCGGTTTCCTGCACGCGCCTGAGCAGCTCAATACGGCGCGGATCGGCAAACAGTTTCTGCTGAAGACGGATGTGAAGAGAGAGTTCTGCCTGCATGTCAGCTCCTTAGGTGAATGCGCCAATTGTAAGGCCTAAAGTAAAAGCACGAAAAGGGCAGTGCCTTTTTTTCTCCAGCCGTTACAATCACTTTTTTACTCTTTGCGCGAGGTTTCCATGCTGGAACTGTTAAAAAGCCTGGCGGTCGCCATCATCATGGTGCCCATCGTGATGGCGATTATGCTGGGTCTGATTTACGGCCTGGGTGAAGTCTTTAACGTCATCTCTAAATTTGGCCGCCGCGACGATCGTCCCGCCAATAGCTCACACCACTGATTTTTAACGCCCGCACGCTGCGGGCGTTTTGCCCTTAACTTCCCGCCGTTTTTGCCGATATAAAGCTCATGACAGCTTTCAGGCTCGCGTTGTATTATCAACTATATAACGTAACCTGGAGTTCTCTATGCAAAATACGCTTTATCACTGGGCGGCGGCAGCCGTGGTCACCGTGTCGCTGTCGGGTCAGGCGCTGGCGGCGGAGAAAATTACTGTGTTCGCTGCGGCCTCGCTGACCAATGCGATGCAGCAGATTGCCACGCAATATCAGCAAAAAAGCGGCGTTGAAGTGGTATCCTCGTTCGCTTCCTCGTCGACGCTTGCGCGGCAAATCGAGCAGGGCGCCCCGGCGGATCTGTTTATCTCTGCCGATCAGCAGTGGATGGACGATGCGGTGGCGAAAAACAGCGTGATCGGCAGTACGCGCTACACGCTGCTGGGCAATGATCTGGTGCTGGTGGCGGCAAAAAGCGCTAACGCGCAGCCGGTGACCATCAATGCGCAGACCCCATGGCAGAACCTGCTTAAGGGCGAGCGCCTGGCGGTGGGCGATCCGGATCACGTGCCGGCAGGCATTTATGCCAAAGAAGCGCTGCAAAAGCTGGGCGCGTGGGACACGCTGGCTTCACGGCTCGCACCGGCTAACAACGTGCGTGCCGCGCTGGCGCTGGTGGAGCGACGCGAAACGCCGTATGGCATCGTGTACGGTTCCGACGCGGTAGCCAGTGATAAGGTGCAGGTGGTCGGACGCTTCCCCGAAGCGAGTCACAAACCCGTAGAGTACCCGATGGCGGTGGTCAGCGATCACCAGAACGCAGCGGTGCAGGCCTTCTATGACTATCTGCAGGGGCCGGATGCCGCTGCCGTGTTTAAACAGTATGGATTTACGCCGAAGAGATGATACTGAGCGATCCCGAATGGCAGGCCGTGTTCCTCAGCCTGAAAGTTTCCTGCGTGGCGGTGCTGTGCAGCCTGCCGTTTGGCATCCTGATGGCCTGGATTCTGGCGCGCTGTCGCTTTCCCGGCAAAACCCTGCTCGATAGCCTGATTCACCTGCCGCTGGTGCTGCCGCCGGTGGTGGTGGGCTATTTGTTGCTGCTGACGCTGGGCCGGCGCGGCCTGATTGGCAGCTGGCTGTACGACTGGTTCGGTATCACCTTCGCCTTCAGCTGGCGCGGTGCGGTGCTGGCCTCCGCGGTGATGGCGTTTCCGCTGATGGTGCGCGCCATTCGTCTGGCACTGGAAGCGGTAGACAGCCGGCTGGAGCAGGCGGCGCGGACCTTAGGCGCGGGCCGCTGGCGGGTGTTTTTCACCATCACGCTGCCGCTGACTTTTCCGGGTATCATCGTGGGCACCGTACTGGCGTTTGCCCGCTCGCTCGGTGAGTTTGGGGCCACCATTACTTTTGTCTCCAATATTCCCGGCGAAACCCGCACCATCCCGTCAGCCATGTTTACCCTGATTGAAACGCCCGGCGCGGAAGGCACTGCGGCGCGGCTGTGCGCGGTGGCGATTGCGCTGGCGCTGCTGTCGCTGGTGGCCTCGGAGCTGCTGGCGCGCTGGGGCCGCAAGCGGCTGGGAGCGGTCTGATGCTGAAAATCAACATTGCGCAACAGCTCGGTGAGCATCAGCTCAACGTCGATGTGGAGATTCCGGCCAGCGGCATCACCGCGATCTTTGGCGTGTCCGGTGCAGGAAAAACCTCATTAATCAATGCCATCAGCGGCCTGACGCAGCCGCAGAGCGGCCAGATTGCGCTTAACGATCGTCTGTTGTTTGACCGCGACAGCGGCATCAATCTGCCGCCGGAAAAACGCCGCATCGGCTACGTGTTTCAGGATGCGCGCCTGTTTCCCCATTATCGCGTGCGCGGCAATCTGCAGTATGGCATGGCGCCTAAAATGAAGGCGCAGTTCGGGGCGCTGGTGACGCTGCTGGGACTGGATGCGCTGCTGGATCGCTATCCGGCCTCGCTGTCGGGGGGTGAAAAGCAGCGCGTGGCGATGGGCCGGGCGCTGCTGAGCGCGCCGGATATCCTGCTGATGGACGAACCGCTGGCGTCGCTCGATCTGCCACGCAAGCGCGAGCTGATGCCCTATTTGCAGAAGCTGGCGAAGCAGGTGGAGATTCCGCTGCTGTACGTGAGCCACAGCCTGGAGGAGATTGTCCAGCTGGCGAATCAGGTGCTGGTGCTGGATAACGGTAACGTCAAAGCCTTCGGCACGCTGGAAAAAGTGTGGGGCAGCAGCGCGATGCGGCCCTGGCTGCCGGCGGCCGAGCGCAGCAGCGTGCTGCGCGTGCAGGTGCTGGAGCAGCATCCGGATTACCCGATGACCGCGCTGTCGCTTGGCGATCAGCACATCTGGGTCAGCCGGGTGAATCAGCCGGTGAAAAGCGTACTGCGCATCCGTATCGCCTCGGCGGACGTGTCGCTGGCGCTGCAGCCGCCGCAAAATACCTCGATCCGCAATATTTTACCGGCGCAGGTGGTGGAGCTGCTGGAGCTGGACGACCAGGTCGAAGTGAAGCTGCGCATCGGCGTCAGCGAGCTGTGGGCGCGCATTTCACCGTGGGCGCGCGACGAGCTGAATATCCGGCCCGATCAGTGGCTGTATGCGCAGATCAAGAGCGTGTCGATTACCGCGTAACACAAACCGGACGACAGCGCGGTACGTCCGGTCTGCGGATCAGCGCGTTTTTTCGCGCTTTTTTCCGGTCAACCCTACAGATGCCTTGTGCCGCGACCAGCCTGGCGTTACAGCACTTCCTGGTAGATCACCTGCGCAATGCCCGGCTCAAGGTTGGTGCCGATCACTTTGCGCGCGCGCGCTTTGATGGCGTCATCGGCATTACCCATCGCCACGCCCAGTCCGGCCTGCTCCAGCATGCTGAGATCGTTGTAATTGTCGCCAAACGCCAGCACGTCCTGCATGCTCAGACCCTGACTCGCCACCCACTGCGCCAGGCGTTTGCCTTTGCTGTTGCCGGCCTGGGCGATGTCGACCTGATCGTGCCACGACCATTCACACGCCAGACCCAGCTCGCGTTCGGTGCGTTCGGCAAACTGCTGCAGCGCGCGGGTATCCGGATGCGACAGGGCAAATTTCCAGATCGACTGCGCGTCGTGCGCCGCCTGCGCCAGACTCGGCACCTGCACAAACAGCGGGCGCTGCGCTTCCGGCAGCGACTGCGCCCAGTTAAGGGTGCGCGTCACATGGCCGGTCGCTTCCTGGTACAGCATCGCATCATCGACATACAGCAGACCGTGAATATTCTCCTGATCGAGCATCTCAATCACTCGCGCCGCCTGACTTTTCTCCAGCGGATCGGCAGCCAGCACCCGTTGCGCCTGGTAATCGTACAGGTACGTGCCGTTACAGCAGATGGCGGGCGTTGTCAGCTGCAGCGCCTGATAAAACGGGTGAATCGCGCAGTGATGGCGACCGGTGACGATCAGCACCTGAACGCCAGCCTGTTGCGCGCGGGCTAAGGCTTCAAGGGATTCTGGCAGGATGGTTTTGTTTGGGGTCAGGAGGGTGCCGTCAAGGTCAAGGGCGATTACGCGGTAGCTCATTACACTTTCCGTCCGGAGTTAGCAAAGCATTAAGTCTACACCCGCCAGCGGCCCTGAGACAAAAAGCAGGGCACAAATCAGCCCAGCGCGCGGCGGTGAAACGCGCTACAGTTACTGTTTTTCATCAGGCAGCGAATAAGGAAAACGCATGAAACAAGTCGTGTATACCGCCAGTCCCGAGAGCCAGCAGATCCACGCCTGGCAGATGCAGGAAGATGGCGCACTGACGTTATTGCAGGTCACGGATGTGGCCGGCCAGGTGCAGCCGATGGTGGTGAGCCCGAAGAAAGATTTTCTCTATGTCGGCGTGCGTCCGAATTTTCGCGTACTGGCGTACCGCATTGCGGCCGACGGTACGTTGAGCCTGGCCGGTGAAGCGCCGCTGCCGGGCAGCCCGACTCACATTTCTACCGACCGCCAGGGCAACTATCTGTTCTGCGGCTCCTATAACGATGCCTGCGTCAGCATCAGCCCGATTGGCAGCGACGGCCTGCCGCAGGCGCCGCTGCAGGTGATTAACGGGCTGGATGGCTGCCATTCGGCGAATATCGACCTCAGCAACCAGACCCTGTTTGTGCCGGCGCTGAAACAGGATCGCATCTGCCTGTATCAGCTGCAGGCGGACGGCACGCTGGCGCCGCGCGCGCAGCCGCAGGTGACCACGGTAGAAGGCGCCGGCCCGCGTCATATGGCGTTCCACCCGAACGGCGCCTATGGCTATGTGGTTAACGAACTGGACAGCACCGTCGACGTCTGGGCGCTGAACAATGTTAACGGCCAGGTCGAGCGCGTGCAGAGTCTTGATATCATGCCACCGGGCTTCAGCGATACGCGCTGGGCAGCGGATATCCATATCACCCCGGACGGTCGCTTCCTGTATGCCTGTGACCGCACCAGCAGCACGCTGACCGTGTTCAGTATCAGTGAGGACGGCTCGGTGCTGACGATTGAAGGTTATCAGCCGACCGAAACTCAGCCGCGTGGCTTTAACATTGATGGCAGCGGTCAGTATCTGGTGGCGGCGGGGCAGAAATCGCATCACATTGAAGTCTATCGCATCGGCGATCGTGGCCTGCTGCAACCGCTGGCGCGTTACGCCGTGGGTCAGGGGCCGATGTGGGTAGTGATTCACGCGCTGGACTGAGGAACGCGCTTCGGTCATGCAGGGTCGCCATCTACGGCGACCTCTGCCAGGGTGCGCAGCGATGCGCACCTTATGCAATCAGGCGTATTTCACCGTGATCGACGCGCTGGCCAGCGCATGGAAGTGCACGTTGAAGCCGACCATCGCGCCGCTGGCACCTTCGTCCACCTCAATTTTCTCCACGTCCAGCGCATGCACCGTAAAGATGTAGCGATGCGATTCGCCCTGCGGCGGCGCTGCACCACCGTAACCGTTCTGGCCGAAATCGGTGCGCGTCTGAATGGCACCCTCCGGCAGTTCCGCCACGCCGGAACCGGCGCCCTGTGACAGCACGGTCACCTCAGCCGGAATATTGGCGACCACCCAGTGCCACCAGCCGGAGCCGGTCGGGGCATCCGGATCGTAGCAGGTCACCACAAAGCTTTTGGTGCCGGCCGGCACTTCATCCCATGCCAGGTGCGGCGACAGATTATCGCCCTGGTAACCCATGCCGTTAAACACGTGGCGCTCGGGCATTTTATCGCCATCGTTAAAATCCTGGCTCACTACGCGCATGATCTCTCCTTTCCTGTTGTGTACTGCTTTCCATGATGGTGGAAAATGGCGGCGAGTGCCAGCGGTGTCAGGGCTGAAAGTGGCCGTCCACCGCCAGTGCAGCGCTTAGCGCCGCCGTCAGCTGCGTCAGCTGTGCGGCAGAAATCAGATAAGGTGGCATCAGGTAAATCAGCTTACCGAACGGGCGAATCCATACGCCGCGTTCCACGAAGAACTGCTGCAGCGCCGCCATGTTCACCGGCTGATGGGTCTCAATTACGCCAATCGCCCCCAGCACGCGCGCATCCGCCACCATCGGATGGTCGCGCAGCGGCAGCAGTTCCGTTCGCAGCTGCTGCTCAATCGCCGCCACCTGCGCCGGCCAGTGCCCTTCGTTGATCAGCTTCAGGCTTTCGACCGCCACCGCACAGGCCAGCGGATTGCCCATAAACGTCGGCCCGTGCATAAAGCAGCCCGCCGCGCTGCGGCTGATGGTATCGGCGACGTCGCGCGTGGTCAGGGTGGCGGAAAGTGTCAGGGTGCCGCCGGTCAGCGCCTTGCCGAGACACAAAATGTCCGGTGTGATGCCGGCGTGCTCGCAGGCAAACAGCTTGCCGCTGCGGCCGAAGCCGGTGGCGATCTCATCGGCAATCAGCAATAAACCGTAGCGATCGCACAGCGTCCGCACCTGTTGCAGATAGCGTGGATGGTAGAAACGCATGCCGCCGGCACCCTGCACGATAGGTTCGAGGATCACCGCGGCGATACTGCGATGGTGCTGCTCGATTAGCCGGGCGAAATCGGCAATATCGTTGTCATCCCAGTCATCGTCAAAGCCACACTGCGGCGCGCGGGCGAACAGATGCTCGGGCAGGTAGCCGCGCCACAGGCTGTGCATGGAGTTTTCCGGATCGCAGACCGACATGGCGGCAAACGTATCGCCGTGATAACCGCGCTGCAGCGTGAGGAATTTCTGCCGCGTCTCTCCGCGTCCCAGCCAGTACTGCAGCGCCATTTTCATCGACACTTCGACGGCGATCGAGCCGGAATCGGCGAGGAACACGCACTCCAGCGCCTCGGGCGTCATGGCGATCAGCTGGCGGCTCAGCTCCACGGCTGGCGGATGGGTGATGCCGCCGAACATCACGTGTGACATCTGCGCCATCTGCTGCTGCAACGCCTGATTGAGGCGCGGATGGTTATAGCCGTGGATCGCTGCCCACCACGACGACATGCCGTCGACCAGCTCACGTCCATCGGCCAGCTGCAGCGTGCAGCCGTGCGCGGCCACCACCGGGTAGCACGGCAGCGGATCGCGCATTGAGGTGTAAGGATGCCAGATATGCTGGCGGTCAAAGCGGAGGTCGTCCTGTGTGAACATCTGTCTTGTAAACCATTTTGAAAAGATTTAGTTTACAAGTATAACCACGTTAATCGTCAGGATGAACCCCCTTTTTTGGAGTAAGCAATGGCTAATCGCTGGACACTGGCTCAGGCTCAGGCGCTATTTGATAAACCTTTTCTCGAGCTGATGTTTGAAGCACAGCAGGTGCACCGCCAGCACTTCGACCCGCGTCAGGTGCAGGTCAGCACGCTGCTGTCGATCAAAACCGGCGCCTGTCCGGAAGACTGTAAATACTGTCCGCAGAGCGCGCGTTACAAAACCGGGCTGGAAACCGAGCGCCTGATGGAGGTGGAAGCGGTGCTGGAATCGGCGCGCAAGGCCAAAGCAGCCGGCTCCAGCCGCTTCTGCATGGGCGCAGCGTGGAAAAACCCGCACGAGCGCGACATGCCGTACCTTGAGCAGATGGTGCAGGGCGTGAAAGCCATGGGCATGGAAACCTGCATGACGCTGGGCACGCTCGACCACGATCAGGCGCAGCGGCTGGCCAGCGCCGGGCTCGATTTTTACAACCATAACCTCGACACCTCGCCGGAGTTTTACGGCAGCATCATCACCACCCGTACCTATCAGGAGCGTCTTGATACGCTGGATAAAGTGCGCAACGCCGGCATCAAAGTGTGCTCAGGCGGCATTGTCGGGCTGGGCGAAACGGTCAACGACCGCGCCGGTTTGCTGGTGCAGCTGGCCAACCTGCCCACGCCGCCGGAGAGCGTGCCGATTAACATGCTGGTGAAAGTCAAAGGCACGCCGCTGGCGGATAACGATGACGTCGAGCCGTTCGACTTTATCCGCACCATTGCCGTGGCGCGCATCATGATGCCAACCTCGCACGTGCGCCTGTCGGCCGGTCGCGAACAGATGAGCGAACAGACCCAGGCGATGTGCTTCATGGCGGGTGCCAACTCGATTTTCTACGGCTGCAAGCTGCTGACCACGCCGAACCCGGAAGAGGACAAAGATCTGATCCTGTTCCGCAAGCTGGGCCTGAATCCGGAGCACACCGCCACGACTGCAGGCGATAACGAACAGCAGCATCAGCTCAGCGAGCAGTTGCTGCACGCCGACAGCGCGCAGTTCTATAACGCGGCCGTGTAAATGTGGTCTGAACGTATTGCGCAGGCGCTGACGGCGCAGCGTGCCGCCGACGGCTGGCGGCAGCGGCGGCGCATTGAGCACAACAGCGTGCGTGAAATTACCCTCGACGGGCAGCGCTATCGCCACTTCTCCAGCAATGATTACCTCGGCCTGAGCCAGCATCCGGCGGTGATGGCCGCCTGGCAGCAGGGTGTGTGCGAGGCGGGCGTCGGTGCCGGGGCTTCCGGCCACGTCACCGGCTACAGCCGTCACCATGCGCAGCTGGAGCAGCAGCTGGCGTCCTGGCTCGGCTACCCGCGCGCGCTGCTGTTTATCTCCGGCTTTGCCGCCAACCAGGCAGTGATCCATCTGCTGGCGCAAAAGTCGGATCGCATTATCGCTGACAAACTGGCGCACGCCTCGCTGCTGGATGCCGCCAGCCACAGTCCGGCAACGCTGCGCCGTTTTGCCCACAACCAGCCGGCCAGCCTGGCGAAGCTGCTGGCGACGCGCGCGGAAGGCGGCACGCTGGTGGTGACCGAGGGCGTATTCAGCATGGATGGCGACAGTGCGCCGCTGGCTGAACTTGCCGCCGAAACCCGGCGCGCGGGCGGCTGGCTGCTGGTGGACGATGCGCACGGCATTGGCGTCACCGGTGAGCAGGGGCGCGGCAGCTGCTGGCAGCAGCAGGTGAAACCGGAACTGCTGGTGGTGACTTTTGGTAAAGGCTTTGGCGTCAGCGGCGCCGCGCTGCTGTGTGATGACGCTACCGCAGATTACGTCGAGCAATTCTCGCGCCATTTAATCTATTCCACCGCCATGCCGCCGGCGCAGTGCTGTGCGCTGCTGGCGGCGCTGGCGCAGATCCAGCAGGGCGACGCGCTGCGCGCGCGGTTGCAGCAAAATATTGCCCGCTTTCGCGCGGGCGCGGCGCAGTTGCCGTGGCAGCTGATGGCTTCTGACAGCGCCATTCAGCCGCTGATCGTTGGCGAAAACCGTACCGCGCTGGCGCTGTCACAGCGGCTGGCGCAGGCCGGTTGCTGGGTGAGCGCGATCCGGCCACCAACGGTGCCGCCGGGTACCGCGCGGCTGCGTATTACGCTCACCGCGGCGCATCATCCCGAAGATATCGACGCGTTGCTGGAGGCACTGTATGACGCTGCAGGTGAATAAACAGGCGGTGGCGCAGGCATTTGGCCGGGCGGCCGCGCATTACGAACAGCATGCTCAGCTGCAGCGCCAGAGCGGCGAGGCGCTGCTGGCGCTGGCGCCGGCCGGATTTGGCCCGCAGCTGCTGGATGCCGGCTGCGGCACCGGCTGGTTCAGCCGCTACTGGCGCGATCGCGGTCGCCAGGTCTGCGCGCTGGATCTGTCACCGGCGATGCTGCAGGCGGCACGCGAACAGCACTCGGCGCACGACTATTTACAGGGCGATATCGACCAGTTACCGCTGGCGGATAACAGCGTCGACGGCGTCTGGAGCAACCTGGCGGTGCAGTGGAGCAGCGATCTGCGCACCGCGCTGCTGCAGTTTCTGCGCGTGACGCGCCCGGGCGGCAGCGTGCTGTTCTCGACGCTGCTCGACGGCTCGCTGCAGGAGGTGCACCAGGCGTGGGCGCAGATCGATGGTCGGCGTCACGCCAATCGCTTCCTCAGCGGCGATGCCTTTGCCCTGGCGACCGCGGGCCTGCCGCTGCGCAGCCAGACGCAGATCGTCACGCTGCACTTCCCCAGTGCGCTCAGCGCCATGCGCTCGCTGAAAGGCATCGGCGCAACGCACCTGCACGATGGGCGACACGCGGCTCTGCTGACGCGCCCGCAGCTGGCGCAGCTGGAGCAGCACTGGCCGCAGGATGCGCACGGCTATCGTCTCAGTTATCACCTGATGTATGGAGTTTTACAAAAATGACACGCTGGTTTATTACCGGAACTGACACCGAAGTGGGCAAAACAGTCGCCAGCGGCGCTCTGTTGCAGGCGGCCAGCGCTGCGGGATTACGCACTGCTGGCTACAAACCGGTGGCCTCCGGCTGCGAGATTACGCCCGACGGCGTGCGCAACAGCGACGCGCTGGCGCTGCAGCGCTACAGCAGCCTGGCGCTGAGCTATGAGCAGGTAAACCCGCTGGCGTTCATCGAACCGACGTCGCCGCATATCGTCAGCGCGGAAGAGGGCAGACCGATTGAATTTGCGCAGCTCTCCGCTGGCTTACGCGCGCTGGAACAGCAGGCTGAATGGGTGCTGGTGGAAGGCGCGGGCGGCTGGTTCACGCCGCTGTCCGCGACACAAACTTACGCCGACTGGGTCGCCACCGAGCAGCTGCCGGTGATTCTGGTGGTCGGCGTGAAGCTCGGCTGCATCAACCACGCCATGCTGACGGCGGAAGCGGTGAAGGCGCGGGGGTTGCGCCTCGCCGGCTGGATTGCCAATGACATCCAGCCGCCGGGTAAGCGACATGCGGAATATCTGGCGACGCTGCAACAGCGCATTGCGGCCCCGTTCCTCGGTGAGATTCCGTGGCTGAGCAGCGCGGCGCAGCAGGCCGACTGTGGCCGTTACCTTACCCTGCCACAGTAAATGGCGCGGCGGCGCAGCACTCTGCGCCGCACGCTACCGACGCTAGGTGGCCGTTAACCACTTATTCACCGTGACATCATCCAGTTGTGCCACGCTGCCCTGCGCCACGTTGCGGCCACGATGCAGCAGCAGAAAATAGTCCGCCACGCGGCGAATGAACGACACATGCTGTTCGAGCAGCAGAATCGTCAGGCCATAGTCGCGGTTCAGGCGGCGAATCAGATTCCCCATCTCCTCCTCCAGCCACGGCGACATGCCTTCGGTGGGTTCATCCAGGATCAGCAGTTTCGGCTGCAGCACCAGCGCGCGCGCCAGGGCCAGCTGCTGCTGCTGATCCATCGGCAGTTCGCCGCTGCGCTGATGACGCAGCGAGTAGAGCGCCGGAAACAGATCAAACACCATCTCGGGAATGGCGCGGCTGCGATCGTCCTGTGCCGCCATCAGCGCAATCAGCAGGTTATCTTCCACGCTCATCTGGGAAAAGATGTGGCGTCCCTGTGGTACGTAGCCGATGCCCATGCGCGCGCGTTGCTCAGCAGGCTGCAGCAGCAGGTTTTCCGGCGGCGCGCCGTCTTCCTGCCAGGTCATCGATCCACTATTAATGGGCAGGCGACCCATAATACAGTTCACCAGCGTGGTTTTGCCCATCCCCGGGCTGCCCAGCACGCCGGTGCAGGTGCCTGGCGGCAGATCGAGATCCACATCCCATAAAATATGGTTCTGACCGTAAAATTGATTCACCGAACGTAAACTCAGCATCTGACATTCTCCTTCCAGATTATTCGCCTGAATGCTCCCGCTCTGTGTCGTCTGGCATACAGTCATGCACAATGGCTATTGGGACACTGCTGTCGCCGGCGGCGCTTGTTCATCCTGCCGGCATGGACTCGTCACTCCACCGTTAATTCACTGCAATTCTCAGGCCAGATCCGCCAAAGCAGCCTCAACCGGGGTAAAAGGCAGCGAAACTCGCCATAATTGATGAGGAAATCTTAACAATTGCCCGCAGTAATAACTCGCCTGCACTTTGACGGTGCTGACTGCTTAACGTTTCTGGTGCATCTGTGCTGTCATAAGGCAGGGGCTGAAGAAATAAGTGGCCTTAACGCTGGGCTTTTTCCCGTTACGGCACGATGGGGTACGCCAAAAGAATAGTTAAAGCCGCACGGGATGATGGAAAAATAATCGCAAAAAAAATTTTTTCGCACGGCAGGATAAGCGAGGGGAAAATTATACACAGCCGATGGACGTGGGGCTGGATTCAGTTATCCACTATTCCTGTGGATAACCTTGTGCATTAGCGACTGAAAACCGGGCGCAAGCGAGGAAATACGCGGGTTGCATACATAATGCTGCGAAACTGGGCTTTTGAGTCAATCTCTTTTAAATCAGCAGGTTATTTAAAAGCAAGCCTGAGAATTGTCTGGCTTGTCATCAGACTGCAATTTAATGACGCTCTATTGACAATTGTTAAAAGCGTTGCTCGTCTGGGGATAACCTTGCGCAACAAACGCTTCCGGATTACCGCATAAATTACGCTGAAGCGAATCGCGACATCTCCCCATCATCGTGCAGCATATCTGTGATTATATCCAGTATTTTTTTCTGGCAAAATCGCCATAGCAGAGTAGAATTACCAGCCTGCCCGCCGACTTCTTCAGCAGGAACCGTAATACCATGAGTAAAGCCTTTAAACTCAACTCCGCTTTCAAACCTTCAGGCGATCAGCCTGAGGCGATTCGTCGCCTTGAAGAAGGGCTGGAGGATGGACTGGCGCACCAGACGCTGCTGGGGGTTACCGGTTCAGGAAAAACTTTTACCATCGCCAACGTCATTGCCGATCTCAACCGGCCGACCATGGTAATGGCACCGAATAAAACGCTGGCGGCACAGCTGTATGGTGAGATGAAAGAGTTCTTCCCGGATAACGCGGTCGAGTTCTTCGTCTCCTACTACGACTACTATCAGCCGGAAGCCTACGTGCCCAGTTCGGATACCTTCATCGAGAAAGATGCGGCGGTAAACGAGCACATCGAGCAGATGCGTCTCTCTGCCACTAAAGCGATGCTGGAGCGCCGCGACGTGATTGTGGTGGCGTCGGTTTCTGCCATCTACGGCCTGGGCGATCCCGATCTCTACCTGAAAATGATGCTGCATCTGACGCGCGGCATGATCATCGACCAGCGCAGCATCCTGCGCCGCCTCGCCGAACTGCAGTACACCCGCAACGACCAGGTTTTCCAGCGCGGCACCTTCCGCGTGCGCGGCGAAGTAATCGATATCTTCCCGGCGGAATCCGATGACATTGGTCTGCGCGTTGAACTGTTTGATGAAGAGGTTGAGCGCCTGTCGCTGTTCGACCCGCTGACCGGCCAGGTGATCTCGGTGATTCCGCGTTTCACCATCTACCCGAAGACGCACTATGTGACGCCGCGCGAGCGTATTCTGCAGGCGATGGAAGAGATCAAGGATGAGCTGGCGGTGCGGCGCAAAGTGCTGCTGGAGAACAACAAACTGCTGGAAGAGCAGCGCATCACCCAGCGCACCCAGTTTGACCTCGAAATGATGAACGAACTCGGCTACTGCTCGGGCATTGAAAACTATTCGCGCTATCTCTCCGGACGCGGACCGGGTGAGCCGCCGCCGACGCTGTTTGATTACCTGCCGGCGGATGGCCTGCTGGTGGTCGATGAATCCCACGTGACTATTCCGCAGATTGGCGGCATGTATCGCGGTGACCGCGCGCGTAAGGAGACGCTGGTGGAGTACGGTTTCCGCCTGCCGTCGGCGCTGGACAACCGTCCGCTGCGCTTTGAAGAGTTTGAAGCGCTGGCACCGCAGACCATTTACGTCTCGGCCACGCCAGGTAACTACGAGCTGGAGAAATCGGGCGGCGACGTCATCGATCAGGTGGTGCGGCCTACCGGTCTGCTCGATCCGATTCTTGAGGTGCGTCCGGTGGCGACCCAGGTTGACGATCTGCTGTCGGAGATCCGCAAGCGCGTCGAAATCAACGAGCGCGTGCTGGTCACCACGCTGACCAAGCGCATGGCCGAAGACCTCACCGAGTATCTTGAGGAGCACGGTGAGAAGGTGCGTTATCTGCACTCCGACATTGATACCGTTGAACGTATGGAGATCATTCGCGATCTGCGTCTCGGGGAATTTGACGTGCTGGTGGGGATCAACCTGCTGCGCGAAGGGCTGGATATGCCGGAAGTGTCGCTGGTGGCGATTCTGGACGCCGATAAAGAGGGCTTCCTGCGCTCCGAGCGCTCGCTGATTCAGACCATCGGACGCGCGGCGCGTAACGTCAACGGCAGAGCGATTCTCTACGCGGATAAGATCACGCCGTCGATGGCGCGGGCGATGGAAGAGACCGAGCGCCGCCGCGAGAAGCAGCAGCGTTATAACGAAGAGCGGGGCATTGTGCCGCAGGGCCTGAACAAGAAAATCACCGATATTCTTGAGCTGGGCAAAAACGTGGTGAAAACGCGCGGTAAAGGTAAAACGGCTTCACGCACTGCCGCCGAGGCTGAGGCCAGCTATCTGGCGCTCACGCCACAGGCCATGCAGAAGAAGATCCACGAGCTGGAAGGTCAGATGCAGCAGCACGCGCAGAACCTGGAGTTCGAAGAGGCCGCGCGGGTGCGCGACCAGCTGCACGAGCTGCGTGAACTGTTTATCGCCGCCTCTTAATGTGAAGCCGACGCTCGCGTTGCGCGCCGGCTAAACCGCCTGAATGGCATGTTCCAGCGCGCGGCGCAGCAGCTGGCGGTCGTGACGATAGCGGATATCGGCGGCTTCCAGCGGTTCGCGCACGATTAACCGCTCAGTGACGCCGCGCGTGTCTGCTGACGGGCCGACCACTACAGCGTCAATCACCCGTTTGCCAATGGCTTTTTCCATCATCGCCAGCTTGTCGGCGACCGTCAGGCTGGCCGCCGCCGGGCTCAGTTCGCGACCGAGATTTCCGATGAACACCATGGTGGCGGGCGTCCGGCGCAGCGCGCGTGCCATCTCCTCCATCAGCAGAATCGGCATCAGGCTGGTGTAAAAGCTGCCGGGACCAATCAGGATCAAATCGGCCTCGGCGACGGCGTCCAGCGCTTCACGCGTCGGCACCACATTGGGGTGCAGCATCAGCTCTTCCGGCGCCTGCTTCATTTCGTCAATCGCCGTTTCACCGTACACCATATTGCCTTCGCTATCCTGCGCGACCAGGTCCACCGGCTGCTCTGACATCGGAATCAGAAACGCATCCACCTTCAGCAGGTTGCGGATAATGTTGATGGCTTCCAGCGGACGCACGCTGAGATGATCGAGCGCTTTCAGGATCAGATTGCCCAGATTATGCCCGGCCAGTTCGCCGTTGCCGGTAAAGCGATACTCGAACATGGCAGAGGCCACGCTGGGTTCGGTGATCAGCTGATTAATGCAGTTGCGCATGTCGCCCCAGGCAATGCCGCCTTCTGAACGGCGTATGCGGCCGGTGGATCCGCCGTTGTCGGTGGTGGTGACGATGCCGGTCAGGCGTGAGCCCAGCGGCGCCAGCGCCGACATCACGCGGCCAAGGCCGTGGCCGCCGCCGAGTGCCACCACGCGATCCAAATCTGCCAGGGTACGATTCATGCTGCTCCTTAAAACGCCGCACGTGAGGTGCAGACGGCGTTCAACTGATGTGTATCAATATCTGTCGCGCATTTTACCGTATCCTGTCGCGAAAATGCGGTGAAATAACGTTATGTATCAATATATATAGCGATAAATGCCGATGGATGCGAGCGTCAAATCGCGCTACCATTTGCTTTAACCGTGTTGTCCACAATGACAACAGACTCCCAAGCCTTGCGTTCCTAAGTCGTGTGATATGGATGCCTGGCCGCAGCCGCGAGCTGCCAGGGTGCAGAAAGAAATGACTGCATCTCCCGTACTTTGGAAAGGTGTTCAGGTGCCACAATTTACAGATGCCTATGCGCGCAGCTTTTATTATCTGCGCCTGTCGGTCACGGATGTGTGTAACTTCCGTTGTACCTACTGCCTGCCCGACGGCTACCGGCCGAACGGCGTGCACAACAAAAGTTTTCTCTCGCTGGATGAGATTCGTCGCGTGACGCGTGCCTTTGCGGCGGCGGGCACCGAAAAAGTGCGCCTGACCGGCGGCGAACCCTCGATGCGGCGCGACTTCACCGATATCATTGCCGCCGTGCGCGACAACGCGGCGATCCGCCAGATCGCTATGACCACCAATGGCTACCGCATGGCGCGCGATGTCGGCGCCTGGCGTGCGGCAGGCCTCACCCATATCAATGTCAGCGTCGACAGCCTCGACGCACGGCAGTTTCACGCCATTACCGGGCAGAACAAATTTCACGAAGTCATGGCGGGGATTGATGCGGCCTTTGATGCCGGTTTCAGCACCGTCAAAGTCAACAGCGTGCTGATGCGCGACGTCAACAGCCACAGTCTGGAGACCTTTCTGGCGTGGATCCGCACCCGGCCGATTCAGCTGCGCTTTATCGAGCTGATGGAAACCGGCGAGGGCGGCGATCTGTTCCGCCGTCATCATGTGTCCGGCGAGTTGATTCGCGATCAGCTGATCATGCAGGGCTGGCAGCGCCAGCCGCGCGGCCGCAGCGATGGCCCGGCCCAGGTGTTCCGCCATCCGGATTATCAGGGTGAAGTTGGCCTGATCATGCCGTATGAAAAAGATTTCTGCGCCAGCTGTAATCGCCTGCGCGTATCGGCGATCGGTAACCTGCATCTGTGCCTGTTTGGCGACGGCGGCGTGCCGCTGCGCGATCTGCTGGCCTCCGACGATCAGCAGGCCGAGCTGCAGGCGCGCATCGCTCACAGCCTCGGGCAGAAAAAGCAGACGCATTTCCTGCATCAGGGCAATACCGGCATCACGCAGAACCTCTCCTTCATTGGTGGCTAAACACAGGAGTTACGGCCATGGGTAAACCTTCCGGCGATTTTGTCGCCTTAAATGCGGCGGTGATGACCGTCTCTGACAGCCGCGACGCCAGCAGTGACAGCTCCGGCGACTATCTGCGTGAGGCGCTGACCGAAGCCGGGCATCAGGTGGTCGATCATGCCATCGTCCCGGACAACCGTTATCGCATCCGCGCCACGGTGTCGCGCTGGATCGCCAGTGAAGATGTGCAGGTGGTGCTGATTAACGGCGGTACCGGCTTTAACAGTAAAAACAGTACGCCGGAAGCGCTGCTGCCGCTGCTGGATCGGGAAATTGACGGCTTTGGCGAACTGTTTCGCATGATCTCCTACGAGGAGATCGGCAGCGCGACGCTGCAATCACGCGCGGTGGCCGGTCTGGCCAACCAGACGCTGCTGTTTGCCGTGCCGGGCTCAACCGGTGCCTGCCACAGCGCATGGGAGCGGATCATTGAAGCCCAGCTGGATGCGCGTACGCGTCCGTGTAATTTTGTCTCACATTTGAAGAAGTTATAAGCATGTCCTCGTTAACCCATATCAACGCGGCCGGCGAAGCCCACATGGTGGACGTCTCCGGCAAAACTGACACCGTGCGAGAAGCGCAGGCGGAAGCCCTGGTGTTAATGCAGCCGGCCACGCTGCAAATGATCCTCGACGGCAGCCATGACAAAGGCGATGTTTTCGCCACCGCACGCATTGCCGGTATTCAGGCGGCGAAGCGCACCTGGGAACTGATTCCGCTGTGCCATCCGCTGATGCTGAGCAAAGTCGAGGTGACGCTGGTGGCTGAGCCGGAGCACAGCCGCGTACGCATTACCTCGCGCTGTCGCCTGAGCGGCAAAACCGGCGTGGAAATGGAAGCGCTGACCGCCGCCTCGGTCGCGGCGCTGACCATCTACGACATGTGCAAAGCGGTGCAGAAAGATATCGTCATCGACCAGCTGCGACTGCTGAGCAAAAGCGGTGGTAAATCCGGTGATTTCCGGGCGGTGCGCCATGATTAAGGTGCTGTTTTTTGCCCAGGTGCGGGAACTGACCGGCACCGCCGCGCTGGATCTGGCGGCAGAGTACGCTGACGTCGCCACGCTGCGCGCTGCGCTGGCGCAGAAAAGCGATCGCTGGGCGCTGGCGCTGGAGTCCGGCAAGCTGCTGGCGGCGGTGAATCAGACGCTGGTGCCGATGAACCATCCGCTGCGCGCCGGCGATGAAGTGGCGTTCTTCCCGCCGGTTACCGGAGGCTGAGCATGACAACCCGAATTCGCGTCGGCAGCGCGCCGTTTAACGTTGGCGACGAGTATGCGCTGCTGGCGGCACATGACAGCGACGGCGCGGTCGTCACCTTCACCGGCAAAGTCCGCAACCACAATCTCGGCGACAGCGTGGCCGCGCTGACGCTGGAGCACTATCCCGGCATGACGGAAAAAGCGCTGGCGGAGATTGTGGCGGATGCGCGTCAGCGCTGGGCGCTGCAGCAGGTGACGGTGATTCATCGCGTAGGCGAACTGTTCCCTGGTGATGAGATCGTGTTCGTTGGCGTCAGCAGCGCCCATCGCGGCAGCGCCTTTGCCGCCAGTGAATTCATCATGGATTACCTGAAAACCCGCGCGCCGTTCTGGAAGCGCGAAGCCACCGCGCAGGGCGATCGCTGGGTCGATGCCCGCGACAGCGACCACCAGGCCGCTGAACGCTGGAACTAGCGCGCAAAATCCGCCCGCGCTGATAGCCGCCAGACCACGAAAACGGTAAGGTACGGTTTTTGCTGGCTTATCAGGGAGCAGGATGAACACCACCACGATATTACGCGGCGCAGCGCTGCTGGCTGCGCTGGTGCTGGCCGGATGCAGCACCAAAAAGGAGCCGCAGCTGCCGGCCCGCCAGCCCGCTGACGTGAAAGCGCAAATTCAGCAATTGCTGCCCGCCCATGTGACGCAAAAATCGGCCTGGGCCGACGACATCTACACCGCGCTGCGCGTGCAGCACATCGACGCCAGCGCCAGCAACATTTGCGCGGTGATCGCCGTGACCGATCAGGAATCTAACTTCAGCGCTGATGCCACCGTGCCGGGTCTGCCAAAAATCGCCTGGGCGGAAATTGACCGCCGCGCCGCCAGCGTGCACGTGCCGGCGTTTCTGGTGCGCACCGCATTACTGATCAAATCCTCCAACGGCGAGAGCTACGCGGCACGTCTCGATAAGGTGCACAGCGAGAAAGAGCTGAGCGCCATTTTCGATGACTTTATCGATATGGTGCCGATGGGGCAGAAGCTGTTCGGTAATCTCAACCCAATCCACACCGGCGGGCCGATGCAGGTCAGCATTGCCTTTGCCGAAGCGCATGCGCAGGGCTATCCATACCCGATTGACGGTTCGATCCGGCGCGAAGTGTTTAGCCGGCGCGGCGGTATCTACTTCGGCACGCTGCACCTGCTGGGCTATCCGGTGGAGTACAGCCAGCCGCTGTATCGCTTTGCTGACTTCAACGCCGGCTGGTACGCCAGCCGCAACGCCGCGTTCCAGGCTGCGGTGGCGCGTGCCAGCGGCATCAAACTGGCGCTGGACGGCGACCTGATCCGCTACGGCAGCGAACAGGCGAGCGCCACCGAACTGGCGGTGCGCACGCTGGCGAAGCAGCTGGACATGAGCACACGTGAGATTCGCCGCGATCTGGAGAAGGGCGACAGCGAAAGCTTCAGCGACAGCACGCTGTGGAAACAGACCTTTATCCTCGCCGATAAGATGGCGGGAAAACGTCTGCCGCGCGAAGTGCTGCCGGGCATTAAGCTGGAGAGCCCGAAAATTACCCGTAATCTCACCACCGCGTGGTTTGCCCAGCGGGTTGACGGGCGATATCAGCAGTGTATGACGCGCCGTTGACGATCCGTGGTGTACACTTCACACTGACGTTATCAGTAACTTTTAAAGAGGTGCATCATGGATCGATATCCACGTAATGGTTCAATCGTGCAGCAGGCGTCGACCGGGCTGCAAACCTATATGGCGCAGGTGTATGGCTGGATGACCTGCGGCTTACTGCTGACGGCGTTTGTGTCGTGGTTTGCCGCGCGCACGCCTGCCGTCATGGAACTGGTGTTTGCCAATCGCATCACCTTCTTCGGCCTGATTATCGCGCAGCTGGCGCTGGTGTTCGTGCTTTCCGGCATGGTGCAGCGCATGAGCGGCGCCGTGGCGACCGGGCTGTTTATGCTCTATTCCGCGCTGACCGGGCTGACAATGGCGAGTATTTTCCTTGTTTATACCTACTCGTCGATCGCCAGTACCTTCTTCGTTACCGCGGGCATGTTTGGTGCCATGAGCTTTTACGGCTACACCACCAAACGCGACCTGAGCCGCTTCGGCAGCCTGCTGTTTATGGCGCTGATCGGCATTCTGCTGGCGTCGCTGGTGAACTTCTGGCTGAAAAGCCCGGCGCTGATGTGGGCGATTACCTATATCGGCGTGGTGGTGTTTGTGGGCCTGACGGCTTATGACACGCAGAAGCTGAAAGCCATCGGTGAGGGCATTGATGTTAACGATAAAGAGAATCTGCGCCGCTTCTCCATCATGGGCGCGCTGACGCTGTATCTCGATTTCATCAACCTGTTCCTGATGCTGCTGCGGATTTTCGGTAACCGTCGCTAAGAGTAACCAGCCATTAAGGCTGTGAAAATAATCGCGCCGCTACGGCCAGGTGAACGGTTTGTACTTATCAGCCCGTTTCACCTTCTCCGCAGCGGCGCAATGTATTACGCGTTCTTCATCCTCCACCTGGCACGCCTTATCGCGCCGCCATCTTGCGCTCATTCTTCTGCCGTAAATGCTTCGCGCGGCTCTCCAGCCACAGATACAGCACCAGTGCCAGCAGCAGCGGCAGAATAAAATAGAGCACGCGATAAGCCAGCAGCGCGGCGATAATCTCACCGTGCGAAGCATGCTGGCCGCTGAGCAGCGCGAGGAACACCGCTTCCAGCACGCCAATGCCCGCCGGAATATGAATAATCACCCCGGCAATACTGCTGATTAACAGCACGCCCAGCACGATGGGATAATCCACTTCACGCGCCAGCAGCAGCCAGATAATGGTGCCCATCACCATCCAGTTGGCGCAGGAAACGGCAAACTGAAACAGCGCCATGCGCAGCGAGGGCAGTTGCAGATGCTGGCCCTTCACCGTCCAGCGGCGCTTCTTCGCGAAAGCACAGGCCCACAGATAAACCGCCACCATCGCCAGCAGGACCGCACCAATCACCCGTAGTGTGCCTTCGCCGATGAACCAGCCGGGCGGAATCGGCACCATGCCGGCGACAAACACTACGCCGCCAAGCAAAATGTAGCCCAGCCAGTTGGTGGCAATACTCAGTGAAAAGATGCGCGTGATGGTGCCGCCGGGCAGGCCGAGGCGCGAATAGAGGCGATAGCGCATCGCCACACCGCCCACCCAGGTGCTCAGCGTCAGGTTAAAGGCGTAACAGATGAATGACACCAGCATCACCTGACGTTTCGCCAGCTTATGCCCGCAGTAGGCGCGGCCAATCAAATCGTACAGACCGTAGGTGAGGTAGCTCACCACCACTAACGCGGCGGCGCTCAGCACCACGTAGCGGTTATAGCCGACGATGACCTTGTACACGTCCTCCCAGTTCACCTTGCGTGCGTAAACCACCAGCAGCACGATCACCGCAATGAAGAACAGCCAGGTAAGGATTTTTTTCGCTAACTGCCAGCGCGGGTTCTTTTTGCTCATCAGGGTTTCGCTCCTTCGTTATCGGCTTCAACCCGGTCCTGGGTTTCCATTTCCGGCTGCACCGGCGGATCGACCTGAGACAAATGGGGCGTATGGGCAGGCAGCCAGCCGGCGATGGCCGGGAAATGGCGCAGGAAATGGAACACGATGACGCTCTTGGTCAGCTGCCACCAGGTGCGCGGCGGCAGCTTGTCTTCATCGACGCGCACGCAGTCCGCAGCCAGCAGCTGCTCAAGGTTATCGCGCAGCGTCTGGTTGAAGGCGTGGTCGTGAATGATCAGGTTGGCTTCGAGATTCAGCGACAGGCTGAGCGGGTCGAGGTTGCTGGAACCGACCGTTGACCACTGCTGATCCTGCACCGCCACTTTGCCATGCAGCGGGCGACGGCAGTATTCGTACACTTCAACGCCAGCATCCACCAGATAGTTGTACAGCAGCTCGGCGCCGACTTTGACAATCGGCATGTCCGGTTCACCCTGCACAATCAGCCGCACGCGCACACCGCGCTGGGCCGCGCTGCGCATTTCCCGCAACAGGCGATAGCCGGGGAAGAAGTAGGCGTTGGCGATAATCACATCCTGCTTCGCCTTGCGCAGCATATCGAGATAGTGCTGTTCGATGTCATCGCGGTGCTCATCGTTATCGCGGTAGACAAACAGCACCTGCGCATCACCGGGCAGGGCGTTCACCGCCAGGCGCTGGGAGCGCGCGCCCCACCAGCGGCGCGTCACCTGTTCGCTGCCGATCGCCTGCTGTACATAGCGTGCGATGTCCAGCACCACCGGCCCTTTCACCTCCACGGCGTAATCCTGCTTGGCTTCCGGCCCGTAATCGGTGTTGTGCTCGGCGGAGAAATTGATACCGCCGACAAACGCAATCTCCTCATCAATCACCACAATTTTGCGATGCAGACGGCGGAACACGTTGGTGCGCATGCCCATCACCAGCGGGCGCGGATCGTAATAGATAAAGCGCACGCCTGCTTCGGTCAGGCTGTTAATGTACTGGGTGGAAAGATCCGGCGAGCCGTAGCCATCCACCATCACTTCCACCTTAACACCGCGCTGCGCGGCGGCCAGCAGATTGCGGTGCAGCGCCTTACCGACCTCATCTTCAAACAGGATAAACGTCTCCAGCAGCAGCGTACGCTGGGCACGCTGGATCGCACCGGAGACGCGCGGAAAGAATTGATCGCCATTTTCCAGCAGCCGCAGCTGGTTACCTTCGCGCCAGCTGAAATTCATAGAAAGATCTCCACGGCCAGCGGGGCATGATCGGACAGATGTGACCAGGGTTTCACCGGTAGCGCCCACGGCTGGCTCACCGACGCATTTCGGATATAGATGCGATCGAGACGCAGCAGCGGAAAGCGCGCCGGGAAGGTGCGCGCCGGGCGACCGTTTTTCATGCTAAACACCTCCTGCAGACCGGCTCCGCGCTGTAAGAATCGATTAGCGCGTACCTGCCAGTCATTAAAATCGCCGGCCACCACCAGGGGCGCATCCGGTGGCAGCGACTCAATCAGTTCACACATCATGCGCATCTGCGCCAGACGGTGCTTCTCTTTCAGGCCGAGGTGCACACACAAGGTGTGAATCGGTTCCGGCCGATCCGGCAGGCTGATCTGGCAGTGCAACATGCCGCGTTTCTCACTGCCGGCGACAGAAATATCGCGGTTTTGGTATTCGGTGATCGGAAAGCGTGACAATATCGCATTGCCGTGATGGCCCTCGGGATAGACCGCGTTGCGGCCGTAAGCGAAATCGTGCCACATGGTGTCGGCAAGATATTCGTAGTGCGAATTTTCCGGCCAGTTTTCAATGTGAGCGGAGTGGATGGCGTGCGTGCCCATCACCTCCTGTAAAAAGACGATATCCGCCGAGGTCGCGCGCACTGCGTCGCGCAGTTCCGGCAGGATAAAGCGACGGTTAAAGCTGGTGAACCCCTTATGGGTATTGATCGTCAGGACTTTAAATGAAGATCCTTGCGTGTTTTGTGGCATACTGCGACGCGCTCCTTTTCATCATCAACAGAACAAAGTGTAGTCTTTGTCACAAATGGGTGGTGCTGGAGACAGAAAATTAGGGTGTTATCCGAAATTTGCTTTACATTGAGGAAATCCGTCTGGCTGCGGTCAGATACACTTGGGCGACCTGTTGGGTCTGCCAGGAGAAGAGAATGAAATGGTCTAATCGTGTTCAGATTGTTACCGGTCAAACCTGCCTGCATATTGCGACCCACCTGCTGGTGATCGCGGCGCTGGTGTGGGGCTGGAAACATAAGGCACTGGTCGAAGTGAGCAGTACCCTGGTGGCAGCTTATGCGCTGGTGTTCATCACCATGCTGGCCCTGCAGCGTAGTGCCCGTTTGCGCCGCTTTGGTGACTCTCTGGAAGAAGTGACGACGACATACTACTTCGGCGCGGCGATGCTGACGCTGTTCCTGATTTCACGCTTCATCCACAACAATCTGCTGATTGGTTGTCTGGGCGTGGTAATGCTGGTTGGCCCGGCGCTGGTGTCGCTGCTGGCCAAAGAGCCACCGCAGCGCGTGCAGAAAAAACGCAGCTAAGCGGACGTGCCAGCAAGAAAAGAGGAGCCCACTGCGGCTCCTTTTTTATGCGCTACCGCGCAGCGGCCCATCGCCCTCACGTTTTGCTGGTCGCGGTTCTTGCGGAAAGCTGCTACACTGCCGCTCTTACGCATGGTAGTTTGTGCCCTTTTCACACGCAGGCCTCGAGGCTGCGTCATATCCCCCCTGAAAACTACATCGCGCAGCGCGATCAGGGCGGTTCGGAGTAATACACCTGCATGTCTTTTGACTCTCTCGGCTTGAATGCCGATATTTTGCGTGCGGTAGCAGAACAGGGCTACCGTGAACCGACGCCAATCCAGCGTCAGGCGATTCCCGTGGTGCTGGCCGGTCGTGACCTGCTGGCGAGCGCCCAGACCGGCACGGGTAAAACTGCCGGTTTCACGCTGCCGCTGCTGCAGCGTCTGTCAGAAAAACCGGCAGCGGCGCGCGGTCGCCGTCCGGTACGTGCGCTGATCCTCACGCCAACCCGTGAACTGGCGGCGCAGGTTGGTGAAAACGTACGTGAATACAGCCAGTACCTCAACATGCGTTCGCTGGTGGTGTTCGGCGGCGTTAGCATTAATCCGCAGATGATGAAACTGCGCGGCGGCGTCGATGTACTGATCGCCACGCCGGGGCGTCTGCTCGATCTGGCGCACCAGAACGCGGTCGATCTGTCACAAGTGGAAATCCTGGTGCTGGACGAAGCGGATCGCATGCTCGACATGGGCTTCATCCACGACATTCGCCGCGTGCTGGCAAAACTGCCGGCCAAACGGCAGAACCTGCTGTTCTCTGCCACCTTCTCGGACGAGATCAAAGCGCTGGCGGAAAAACTGCTCACCAACCCGGAACAGGTAGAAGTGGCACGCCGCAACACCGCTTCCGAGCAGGTGTCGCAGCAGGTGCATTTTGTCGATAAGAAGCGCAAACGGGAACTGCTGTCGCTGATGATTGGTCGCGACAACTGGCAGCAGGTGCTGGTGTTCACCCGCACCAAGCACGGTGCTAACCACCTCGCTGAGCAGCTCAATAAAGATGGCATCACGGCCGCCGCGATCCACGGCAACAAGAGCCAGGGTGCGCGTACCCGTGCGCTGGCCGACTTCAAAACCGGCGGCATTCGCGTGCTGGTGGCGACGGATATTGCCGCGCGCGGTCTGGATATCGAAGAGCTGCCGCACGTGGTCAACTACGAGCTGCCGAACGTGGCGGAAGATTACGTGCACCGCATTGGCCGTACCGGTCGTGCCGCGGCCACCGGTGCTGCGCTGTCGCTGGTGTGCGTTGACGAGCACAAGCTGCTGCGTGATATCGAGCGCCTGCTGAAGCGGGAAATTCCGCGCATTGCGCTGCCGGGCTTTGAGCCGGATCCGAGCATCAAGGCGGAGCCGATTCAGAATGGCCGTCAGCAGCAGCCGCGTGGACGTGGCCAGGGCCGCGCGCCGGGGCAGGGTGCTGACGCACCGCGCAGCCGCAGCGGCGGCAATGGTCAGCGTGCCAGCGCCGGTAACGGCGGCGCGCGTCCACAGGGCGAGGCGCGTGCACCGCGTCGTCCGGGCAATAACGGCCCGGCGGCAGGCAACGCGGGTAAACCGGCGCGCTCACGTCGTCCGGCAGCGAAGAGCAACGGGAACGCGTAACGGTATGCGGGTTTTACTGGCGCCCATGGAAGGCGTACTGGATTCGCTGGTACGTGAACTGCTCTCCGGCGTGAATGACTATGACCTGTGCGTCACTGAGTTTTTACGCGTGGTCGATCAGCTGCTGCCGGTAAAATCCTTCTACCGTTTGTGTCCGGAGCTGCACCATCACAGCCGGACGCCCTCCGGCACGCGCGTGCGCATGCAGCTGCTGGGCCAGTATCCAGAGTGGCTGGCAGAAAACGCCGCACGCGCGGTGGAGCTGGGTTCGTGGGGCGTTGACCTTAACTGCGGCTGCCCGTCGAAGCTGGTGAACGGCAGCGGCGGCGGTGCGACGCTGCTGAAAGATCCGGAGCTGATCTATCGCGGTGCCAGAGCGATGCGCGAGGCGGTGCCCGCTCATCTGCCGGTCACGGTGAAAGTGCGGCTCGGCTGGGATTCGGGTGCGCGGCGTTTCGAGATCGCCGATGCGGTGCAGCAGGCCGGTGCCAGCGAGCTGGTGGTGCATGGCCGGACCAAAGAGGACGGCTATCGTGCAGAGAGCATCAACTGGCAGGCGATTGGTGAGATTCGCCAGCGTCTGACGATCCCGGTGATCGCCAACGGCGAAATCTGGAACTGGCAGGATGCGCAGGATTGCCTGCGCATTACCGGCTGCGACGCGGTCATGCTCGGGCGCGGCGCGCTCAATGTGCCTAACCTGGGGCGCGTGGTGAAGTACAACGAAGCCCCGATGCCGTGGTCGCAGGTGGTTGAGCTGCTGCTGCGCTACACCCAGCTGGAAAAGCAGGGTGATACCGGCAACTACCACGTTGCGCGCATCAAGCAATGGCTGGGCTATCTGCGCAAAGCCTACCATGAGGCCGACGGCCTGTTCAGCGAGATCCGCACGCTGCGTGTCTCCGCCGAGATCGCCAGCGCCATCGAACGCCATGCCGCACGCATGGCCCAGGTGTCCTGCATCTGAACCTGAGCGGTGGTACCTGAACCGTCAGGTCCGCCGCGTTAACGGGCAAGCCAGCGATCACCCGGTGAAAGCGTGCGCTGCCGCCATGTTTTATAACAAAAAAAGCCGCGATCCTTAGTCTGCTAACCGGTATAGTGAACCTTCGCTTTCACCACGTTTCTGACGCCATCTTCCATGTCTGACGCCGCTGTACTGAGTAATGCTCAGTTAAATAAACGCATCCTCTCCGTCATCGTTTTCACCTTCTTTTGCTACCTGTCCGTCGGGTTGCCGCTGGCGGTGCTGCCGGGGTTTGTGCATAACCAGCTGGGCTTCAGCTCGTTTATCGCCGGGCTGATCATCAGTCTGCAATATTTCGCTACGCTGCTCAGTCGACCGCACTCTGGCCGGCTGGCCGATCGCTACGGCCCGAAACGCGTGGTGATGATGGGGCTGGTGTGCTGCGGCATGAGCGGCGTGCTGTCGATCATTGCCGCGCTGTGCAGCGGTGCGCCGCTGCTGAGCCTGACGCTGCTGGCGCTGGGGCGGCTGTTTCTCGGCGTCGGGGAAAGCTTCAGCAGTACCGGCTCGACGCTGTGGGGCATGAATATTGTCGGCCCGCGACAAACTGCGCGGGTCATTTCGTGGAACGGCGTGGCGACTTACTTTGCCATGGCGATTGGTGCGCCGCTGGGCGTGCTGCTGAATCAGATTTTTGGCATCAGCGGCTTTGCCGGTCTGGTCGCGCTGATGGGGGCGATCGGCTTCTGGATGGCCTCGGGCAAACCGGCAGTCAGCGTCAGCGCCGGCGTGCGCATTCCGTTTCATCGCGTGGTCAGCCGCGTCTGGCTGTTTGGCCTGGCGCTGGGATTTGGCACCATCGGCTTTGGCGTGATCTCCACCTTCATTACCCTTTATTTCGCCAGTCGCGACTGGAGCGGCGCGGCGTTCGCGCTGACGCTGTTCAGCCTCGGCTTCGTGCTGGTGCGGCTGGCGTGCGGGCGCTATATCACGCGCTTCGGCGGGCTGCAGGTCTCGCTGATCTCGTTCGTGCTGGAGGGCGCCGGTCTGCTGCTGATCTGGCAGGCGGACAGCAGCTGGCTGGTGGATATTGGCGCCTTCCTCACCGGCGGCGGTTTCTCGCTGGTGTTCCCGGCGCTGGGCGTGGAAGCGGTGAAGCGGGTACAGCAGCAGGATCAGGGATCGGCGCTCGGTACCTATTCGGCGTTTCTCGATTTGGGGCTGGGGTTGACCGGACCCGTGGCGGGGCTGTTAATCGGCCACTGGGGGATGCAGTCGGTGTATCTGGCGGCAGCACTGATGGTGCTGGGCGCGTTCCTGATTACGCTGCGCCTGCACCAGCAGTCTTCAGAGCCTATCAGGCCAGATGAATAAACAGCGCATACAGCAGCCCTGACAGCAGCACCGATACCGGCAGCGTCAGCACCCACGCCAGCGCCAGATTACGCAGGGTGGCGAGCTGCAGGCCGGATCGGTTGGCCACCATGGTACCGGCCACGCCGGACGACAGCACATGGGTGGTCGACACCGGTAAACCAAAGGCATCGGCCGCACCGATAGTAGCCATCGCCACCAGCTCCGCACTGGCACCCTGCGCATAGGTGAGATGGGTTTTGCCGATGCGCTCACCCACCGTAACCACAATCCGGCGCCAGCCGACCATGGTGCCGAGACCCAGCGCAATCGCCACCACCACTTTGACCCACATCGGGATAAAGCGCGTGGCCGCGTCCAGCTCGTGCTTCACCGCCGTCAGGTTGCGCGCCGTCTCTTCCGGCAGCGCGACGTTGGCCGATTGCAGATGCTTGATGGTCTCCGAGGCGAGATACATATCGTTTCGCGTATTGGTGACCGCCTGCGCCGGAATATTTTCTACCGAACCGTACTGGCGAATCTGTTCGCCGATATCGCCGAGCATCATACCGAGCGCCGGCAGCACCTGCGGCCGGTTCTGGCTGGTGCGTACATATTCCGTCAGCACCTCACGCGCTGCCGGCATTGCGGCGGGCGGTGGCTGCAGCGTCAGCAACTGCTGTTCGGTCACCTGGGTTAACGCCGCCACGCGCGGAATTTGCTCCGGCGGCAGCGAGCGGTTGAGCGCATAGGCGATCGGCATGGTGCCAACCAGGATCAGCATAATCAGCCCCATGCCTTTCTGACCGTCGTTCGAGCCGTGGGCAAACGAAACGCCGGTACAGGTGAGGATCAGCAGGCCACGAATCCACGCTGGCGGCGGCTGATTGCCTTCCGGCGCCTGATACAGCTGGCGATTGCGCACCAATGCCTTCATGGCCAGCAGCAGCACGGCGGCGCAGATGAAGCCTATCACCGGCGACAGCAGCAGGGCGTAACCGACTTTAACCGCCTGATCCCAGTCGACGCCGCTGGTGCCGCTGCGGCCGTGCAGCAGCGCATTCGCCACGCCCACGCCAATAATCGAGCCGATCAGCGTGTGCGAAGAGGAAGAGGGCAGGCCGAAATACCAGGTGCCAAGGTTCCAGACAATCGCCGAGCACAGCAGCGCATACACCATGGCGAAACCGTGACCGCTGCCCGCCTGCAGAATCAGCTCCACCGGCAGCAGCGAAATAATGCCAAACGCCACCACGCCGCTGGAGAGCAGTACGCCAAGGAAATTACACAAGCCGGACCACACCACCGCCACGCCCGGCGACAGTGAGTGAGTGTAGATCACCGTGGCGACGGCGTTGGCGGTATCGTGGAAGCCGTTAACAAACTCGAAGCCGAGCGCAATCAGCAGCGCCACGCCGAGCAGCAGGAACGGCGTATAACTGGTGACGACCGCGCCGGTCTCTTCTACGTCGTTAAACAGGTTGATGCCGGTAAAGAGCAGCCCGGCCACCAGCAGCAGCAGAAAGAGCACGCGCGACGCGCGACCGCTGCGCGGGTGCAGATTGGGCCGTCCGCGGTCGGACGATGATGCAGGGAAACTGTTTTCAGCCATAACACACCCCCCGGGGTGAATTAACGATGCACGAATGGCACCCGTTAACTGCAGTGTGATACGGGTTTTGTATGACAGAATGATGATGCCAGCGCGGGCTGTCATCATGCTGTAACAGGCCTGTCGCAGGCTGTGGATCTGACCGCTCTGGGATCTTCACGCCGCTATGCTCCAGCCTGTCCTGCCGCTTGCCTCGCTGCCCGACTTCAATAACGAAGTCGCCGGACTGATTCACGGTTACCTGTTCAACCCGGATGCGCCGCCACAGCGGCTCAACGCCCGCGAGGCCGCGCAGCTGGCGCGGCACACCTTACACGACGGCTGCTTTCTCTGGCTGCACATTAACCTGAATCATGCCCGCGCCGAGCGCTGGGTTCAGGACCACTTCAGCGTAGATGACGATTTTTTCGATGAGATTCATTCGGCCTCGCCGCGCACCCGGCTGGCGCAGCAAAACGATGCGCTGCTGGCGGTGCTGAATGACGTCACCTTTAGTAAAGAGGAGCGCAACACACAAAATGCGACGTTGTGGATCTGGTGCCGGCCGCAGGTGATGGTCAGCGCGCGCTATCGCCCGGTTGGCATGATTGAACGTATGCATCAGCAGATTGATCGGCTGTGCTTCAGCGCGCCGGATGCGATGCTGCTGTGGCTGCTCGGCGAACAGGAAGCGCAGCTGGAGCAGGTGGTGCGGCGCTCCAGCCAGGCGGTGGATGCGATAGAAGAGCGGCTGCTGAGCGCGGCGATCAAAGCCAACCGCAGCGAGCTGGGCCATCTGCGCCGCATGCTGCTGCGCGTCCAGCGGCTGCTGGCGCCGGAGCCGGCCGCGCTGTTTCGCCTGCTTAACCGGCCGCCAAACTGGCTCAACCGGGAGCCGCTCAGTGAGCTGCGGATTTTCACCGAGGAGTTCAGCGTAGCGCTTAACGATCTCGCCAGCCTGATGGAGCGCATTCGCCTGCTGCAGGAGGAGATCGCTGCCCGCCTGATGGAGCAGAGCAACCGAACGCTGTTTTTGCTCACCTCAATCACCGTGCTGGCGCTGCCCATCAATATCGTAGCCGGTTTTTTTGGCATGAACGTGGGCGGCATTCCGCTGGCGAACAATCCGCACGGCTTTCTGCTGTTGGTGCTGGTGGTGCTGGTGTTTACTCTGGTGGCGGGCTGGCTGGCGTTACGCCGACCGCACGATTGAGTGCGCAACTGCGCCGCGACACAATCGCACAATGGTAATGATCCCGGCGATCGGGCAATAAAAAAGCCAGCCCTGCGGCTGGCTTGATCATCGACAGCGAACCCTTACAGGCTGTTGCCGTTGCTGGCAGGCTGTGCCGGCGCGGCCTGCTCAACCGGAGCGGCTTCAGCGGGCTGCTGCACATCGGCCTGCGGCGCGACGGCGGTGGCACCCTGCGGCGTCATCGGCTCTTCTTTCGGCATCGCGTCAGAAGACTCCTGTACCATCACCGGCGCAGGCTGGGCTTCGCCCGGCTGACCGTTGATTTTGGTCGGCATACCGGTACGTGCCTGGATAGCATTGTTCACGGCATCCTGATTGGTGCTGGCATCGGCCACCACTTTGGTCACAGCGGACGTCAGGCTGATTGGCACCAGTTCACGTGAGTTGAACTGCTCTTCGGTGGTCGACAGCGGGTTGTGAACCTCGATGTAGCGCGAACCGTCTGGCTCAACGGTGGCTTTTACCGGCTGGTCAATGAACTGCACGCGCGTACCGACCGGCACGTTGTCGAACAGCCATTTGATGTCGTCCGCACGCAGACGCACGCAGCCGTGGCTCACGCGCAGGCCGATACCAAAGTTGGCGTTGGTGCCGTGAATCGCATACAGACGGCCAATGTACAGCGCGTACAGGCCCATCGGGTTATCCGGACCTGCCGGGAACACAGCCGGGATGCTCTCGCCGCGCGCCGCGTACTCTGCGTGCATCGCTTTGGTTGGCGTCCAGGTTGGACCATTCTTCTTGCGCTCAACCGCGGTGGTCCAGTTAACCGGCGTATCTTTACCCAGCTCGCCGATACCGATCGGCAGCACCACGACAGTTTTGGTGCCTTTCGGGTAGTAATACAGACGCATCTCGGCGCTGTTGATCACGATGCCTTCACGCGGTGCGTCAGGCAGAATCAGCTGCTGCGGGATCACCATTTTAGTGCCTGCTTTCGGCAGGTAAACGTCCACGCCCGGATTGGCTTCCAGCATGTTGCTGAGGCCCATCTGGTACTGCGCCGCAAACGCTTCCAGCGGCAGTTTGCTGTCGTCTGGCACGGTGATTTCAATATTTTCGCCAATCAGGCGGCTATTCGCTGGAGGCAGCGGATAGACGACTGCAAAGGCCGACTGGCTGAACGCCGCCAGTACGAGGGCGAGTGAAGCGAACGCGCGAATGCTTTTTTTCATGTTTTTACAAGTCGTTATGGCCATTTTCATGGCTTGTCAGTGTGTCGAACCCATCAGGGTCAGAATAACCCGCTGCGCATTATATGTGCATAGGCGCAATGATGGGAATCAGGATTTTCGCTGGTTGAAGATACTTTACGCAAAACGCGGCGTTTCACAGACTATTCTCTTTGCCACGCCGCCCAAAATGTGAATTTTCTTACGGTTGCCACAGCGTCACTTCGCCGCTCAGTTTACGGTTGAGGAAAAACGCGGCACTGATCAACGCCAGATGGGTCAGCGCCTGCGGCATGTTGCCCAGCGCGTTGCCGTGCGAGGTAAACTCCTCGGCGTACAATCCCAGCGGATTGGCGTAGCTCAGCAGCTTTTCAAACTCGAAGTGCGCCTCATGCACCCGCCCGGCGCGCGCCAGACACTCCACATACCAGAACGAACAGGCGGCAAACGCGCCCTCGCCACCGGTCAGCGCATCGGCGGGCGTCTCACTGATGTTATAACGCCGCACTAAACCGTCGCTCACCAGATGGGTTTTAATGGCATCCAGCGTGGCGATCCACTCCGGATCGGTCGAGCTGACAAAGCGCACCAGCGGCATCAGCAGCATCGACGCATCCAGGTATTTACCGCCGCGCGTGGCGGTGAAGTGGCCGAGTTCATCGTTCCAGAAGTTCTGCCAGATGTCGTCGCGGATCTCACTGCGCACCCGATCCCAGCGATCGTACGGCATCGGCAGCGAACGCTTCATACCCAGCCGCAGTGCGCGGTCCAGCGCCACCCAGCACATCAGGCGCGAATGCAGAAAGTGCTCCGGCTCGCCGCGCATCTCCCAGATACCGGCGTCCGGCTGGTTCCAGTTAACGCAGACGTAGTCAATCATGCTGGACACATGGCGCCAGCCGCGCTGCGAGATAGCTTCGCCGTATTTGTTCGCAAGGTAGACCGCATCCATCAGCTCGCCATAAATATCCAGCTGCGTCTGGCGCCAGGCATCATTGCCGATGCGCACCGGGCGCGAGTTGGCGTAACCGGAGAGGTTGAGCAGTTCGGTCTCGTGCAGCTCGGTGCCGCTGTCGAGGCGGTACATCACCTGCAAATGCGGCGTATCGTCGTGGCTGTGCTCAACGCAGCGGCCGACCCAATGGGTGAAGTCACGCGCTTCTTCCACATAGCCGAGCCGCATCAGCGCGTACATGCTGAACGAGGCATCGCGGATCCACGAGGCGCGGTAATCCCAGTTACGCTCGCCGCCCAGCTCTTCCGGCAGGCCAAAGGTGGCGGCAGCCGCAATCGAGCCGTGCTGGTGCGAGGTGAGCAGCTTGAGCGCCAGCGCCGAGCGCGTCACCATCTCGCGCCAGCGACCGCGATAAGAGCTGTGGCTGCTCCAGCGCCGCCAGTAATCCACGGTATCGCGAAAGCAGCGCTCGGTCGCGATATGCTGCACCTGCGGATCGTCATCGTTGCCAAACACAAATTCGGCGTGCTCACCGGCCTGCAGGGTAAACTGCGCCACCGCGCTGTCCGGTTCGCGCGTCATCACCACCGTGGCGCTCAGGCGCAGCGACGGCTGGCCTTCGGCGACAAAGGCGATACCGCCGGGGCGCGTCTCCGTGCGCGTTTCGGCACGGGCATAGTCGTGGCGCGGCGCGCAGCGCAGATCAAAGGTGGCGGTGCCGCGGATCATTTTTACCCGCCGCACCAGGCGCGGCACTTTGCTGCGCTCATCGCAGATCGGCATGTAATCGGTAATTTCCGCCACGCCGGCCTCATCAAGCCAGCGGGTTTGCAGAATGTTGGTATCGGGCAGGTAGAGCTGCTGCTGGCGCGCGTTTTGCCACTGCGGTGCCAGCGAAAACAGGCCGGCTTCGTCGCTGTCGAGCAGGGCGGCAAACACGGAGGGGCTGTCGAGTTCGGGCCAGCAAAGATAATCAATGGTGCCGTCGTTCGCGATCAGGGCACAGGTGCGTAAATCACCGATGACGCCGTGATCGTCAATTCTGCGTTTAATCTTGCTCATCCTGCCTCCTGAACGCTATCCGATTGTTAACTATAGACGAAACGGCAGAATCGGCTGCGACGTGGCACAGAACGATAACTTCTATACTGTGAAGACACCCATCAGGCAGGAGAACGTTATGACACTGGGCAAACAGAAAGTCGCCGTAGTGACCGCTTCAGATTCGGGGATTGGACGCAGCTGCGCCGTGATGCTGGCTGAGGCCGGCTACACCGTCGGCATTACCTGGCGCTCGGATGAAGAGGGCGCGCAGGAGACCGCGCGGCTGGTGGAGAGCAAAGGCCAGCTGGCCCAGGTGCGGCAGCTCGATCTGTCCGATCCGCAGGCTGGCGGGCAGCAGCTGGCGCAGCTGATCAACTCGCTGGGCCGCATCGATGTGCTGGTGAACAATGCCGGCGTGATGACCAAAGCCGATTTTCTCGATGTGACCTTTGAGGACTGGCGCAAAGTCTTTACCGTTGACGTAGACGGCGCCTTTGTCTGCGGGCAGATTGCCGCGCGTCATATGGTGGATCAGGGCGACGGCGGGCGCATCATCAACATCACTTCGGTGCATGAGCATACGCCGCTGCCGGACGCCGCTGCCTATACCGCAGCCAAACATGCGCTTGGCGGGCTGACCAAATCGATGGCGCTGAGCCTGCTGCCGCATCACATTCTGGTGAATGCCGTGGCGCCGGGCGCCATCGCCACGCCGATGAATGACATGAGCAACAGCGAGGCGCACAGCCGGCGCATGCCGGAAATCCCGATTGGCCGCCCTGGCGATACGCGCGAAATCGCCAGTCTGGTGGCGTGGCTGTGCTCGGAATGGGCCACTTACACCACCGGGCAGTCATTCGTGGTCGACGGCGGCTTCATGCTGGCCAACCCGCAGTTCAAGGGTTATCACAGTTAACCGGCGCGGCGGCGGTTCCAGCGGCGAATCACAAAGCGCAGCACGATGCCGAACACAATTGCCGCCGCCAGCCAGATGAAGTGCTTGAGGTGCTGATCAAGCTTGTGCAGCCACGGCGTAATAATTTCACCGGCGAAGTAGCCGAGGGTGACAAAAATCAGCGCCCACAGCGCGGCGCCAATGACGTTAAGCACGAAAAAGCGCAGCGGCTTAAGACGGCTGGTGCCAATAATAATCGGTCCAATCAGGCGAAAGCCGTACATGAAGCGCACGCCAATCACAAACAGGCTGGGGTGCTTCTGAATCAGCCGGTTAGCTTTTTTAATGGTGTCCTGATGTTTGCGGAAGCGCCGCAGAATGCGCGTGCCATAGCGGCGGCCAAGCCAGAACAGCAGCTGATCGCCAATAATGCCGCCGCCCATCGCCGCCAGCACCACGCCGCTGAAATGCAGCAGGCCCTCGTGCGCCGCGACGCCGCCCAGCAGGGTAAAGGTTTCCCCTTCGGCAATGCAGCCAATCAGCAGCGCCAGGTAACCGTACTGGGTGATTAATCCATTGATATCGATATGCAATTGCTCCTCCCTGGGTAAGCGATACAGCTAACAGTCTAGCTGGCTGCGGCTTTTTTTGTGCCGCTGGCCGCAAAAACAGCCGCGCCGATTATACTTGAACTGAAGCTGCCTGCATTGGACAGCCTGATCGCTGGGGCAGCCCGTCGCATCAGAGGAGTGATTGTATGAATCATGTCTGGGGTCTTCTGGCGCATCCCAATCAGGAGATGCGTGATATCAAGCAGGAAAACGAGAGCGTTTCGCACCACTACACCCATCACGTTCTGCTGATGGCGGCGATCCCGGTGATCTGCGCCTTTATCGGCACCACGCAATTGGGCTGGAACCTGGGCGAAGGGCAGTTCGTGCAACTCAACATGCTGACCGGTATTGGTCTCGGCATTCTGTTTTACCTGATCATCTTAGGCGGTGTGGCGGTAATGGGCCGCGTCATTCACTGGATGGCGCGCGACTATCCGCAGCGTCCCAGCATCCAGCGCTGCACCGTGTTTGCCGGCTATGTGGCAACGCCGCTGTTCATCAGCGGGCTGGTGGCGCTCTATCCGCTGGTGTGGCTGTGCGTACTGGCCGGAGCGTTAGCGCTGATGTACACCGGCTATCTGCTGTACGTCGGCATCCCGGTATTCCTCAACATTGACCGTGAAGAGAGCCTGCGCTTCTCCGGCTCGACGCTGGCGATTGGCGTGCTGGTGTTCGAGGTGCTGCTGGCGCTGACGGTGATTCTGTGGGGTTACGGACCACGCTTGTTCTGACCGTGATAGGGGTCAGGTCGTCAGCCATGGCGACCTGACTGATCCCGCTGCGCCTGGCAGTGTCTGTCATGCCCGCCTTTTTTAACGCCCGGAAACAATCTCCCTAAGAAATTTCGCAGACGAGCGCGTATGATAGCGCAGCCAGCCCGCGTCGCATCAGGCCTGACGCCGGCGGCCTGTGTTTCGACACAGCGCAAACCTCCTCACCGGATTTTTTTGACACGATGTCTGTAAAAATGCGTATTTCTTTGCTGTCGCTGGCGCTGTTTGTCGCCGCGCCAGCTGCGATGACTCCGGCGCTCGCCGCCGCAGCAAAACTGGCCGATCTGGCGCCGATTGCCCAGCCGCAAATCGCCTCCGGCAGCGCGCTGATTGTCGATCTCGATAATAACAAAGTGCTGTTTTCCAGCCATCCGGATCGGGTGCGGCCTATCGCGTCGATCACCAAAGTGATGACTGCGATGGTGGTGCTGGATGCCCGGCTGCCGATGGACGAAATGCTGTCTGTGGATATCAGCCAGACGCCCGAAATGCGCGGCGTATTCTCGCGCGTGAAGCTCAACAGTGAAATCAGCCGCCGCAACATGCTGCTGCTGGCGCTGATGTCCTCGGAAAACCGCGCGGCGGCCAGCCTGGCGCATCACTATCCCGGCGGTTACGACGCCTTTATCCGCGCCATGAACGCCAAAGCGCGCGCGCTCGGCATGACGCACACCCACTACGTAGAGCCGACCGGTTTGTCGCTGCATAACGTCTCCAGTGCGGAAGATCTGGTGAAGCTGCTCAGGGCCACGCGCCAGTATCCGCTGATTGGTCAGCTGAGCACCACCAAAGAGGAGACGGCGGTGTTTAAACACCCCAGCTACGCGCTGCCGTTCCGCAATACTAACCACCTGGTGTACAAAAATGACTGGCGCATACAACTGACCAAAACCGGTTACACCGACGAGGCCGGTCACTGCCTGATAATGCGTACCATGATTAATAACCGCCCGGTGGCGCTGGTGGTGCTGGATGCGTTTGGCAAATATACCCACTTTGCCGATGCCAACCGCCTGCGCGACTGGCTGGAAACCGGCAAGGCGGCGCCGGTGCCGGCGGCCGCGCTGGCGTACAAAAAGCAGAAAGCGTCGCAGCTTGCCAGCAGTGCGGACGAGGAGTAACGCAACCCGTTACTCAGCGTAGCGGCGCAAAGGAGTGCGCCGTGTGTTGTGGTGGCGCGTGACTGACGGTCAACGGCGCATAAATGAACAAAATTTCTTATCGTTAGCACCAATGTTTTACGCCACCATTCCTATAGTTTCCCTGACGGCAAAGTCCTACACTGGCGACCATTCACGGTCAACCTTGCGTTTATAGGCTGTTATTGCGCTGGAATCTCACTCATATGTTCAAGTTTCGTTCTCTGTTTACCCCGTTCCTGCTGCTACTGGTGTTATTCACGCCGGCGCTCAGCTATGCGGATGACAACGCCGCGCCCGCGCAGCAGGAAGAAGACGCGGCACCGAAGGTCAATCCGGCGGTAGAACTGCCGAAGATGCAGAAAATCCTCGACAAAATTAAGGGCCAGGTGTCTGGCGATACCAATGAAAACCAGCTCAACCAGCTCAATGAGATGGCGCTGGAGCTGTCAGGTAATGCGGAAACCCTCGGCCAGGCGCTGATTCCGCAGCGTCAGCAGCTGGATGCGCAGCTGGCGGTGCTCGGCCCGGCGCCGAAGGCGGACAGCGGCGTGAAAGAGACGCCGGAAGTGACGCGCAAACGCGCCGCGCTGGAGAATCAGAAGGGCAAACTGGATGATCAGATCAAGCAGGCCGACGGCATCAAAAACGGGGCGCTGGTGCTGTCCTCGCAGATCGTCAACCTGCGGCGCGATCAGCTGAAAAGCCAGCTGGCGCTCAACTCCGGCAGTATTTTAGGGCCACGCTTCTGGTCACCGCTGTTCAGCCGTCAGGACCTGGATGGCGAAAAAATTGGCGACTTTATCAGCGAGCTGCAGGATACCGCCGCGCTGTCGTGGGAGCCGGGCTGGCGCGTGGGCACGGTCGGCTGGCTGCTGGCGGCGCTGCTGGTGATGACGCTGGGCCGGCGTTACAGCGAAGAGTTTCTGGCGTGGGTCAGCATTCACAAACTGCCGGAAGGGCGGCTGCGACGCAGCTTCCTCGCCGCGGCGATTGCGCTGACTACGCTGGCGGCCGTGGTGCTGACCTTTAACTTTCTCTCGCTGGCGTTTGTGCGCCGCGATGAAGTATCCAGCGACGTGCAGGATTTTATCAGCCGTCTGGTGCAGCTCAGCGTTTACTGCGGACTGATCGCCGGTCTCGGCCGCGCATTTCTGTCAACGCGCCGCCCGAGCTGGCGTCTGCCGAGCATCTCCAGTGAAGTGGCGCTGGCGCTGAAGCCGTTCCCGCCGATTACCGCCGCGCTGGTGTTTATCTTCCAGACCGCCGAGTCGTTTAACTACACGGTCGGCACCAGCCTGAACACCACCATTTTTGCTAACGGCCTGACGGCGCTGCTGATTGGCAGCACCGGGCTGGCGATCAGCATGCGCACCAATCGCGTGCGTCGTCGCATGGCGCAGGCCGGCAATCCGCCGGAAGCGCGTCCCACCATCGTCGGCCTGGTGCAGCTGGCGCTGACGGTTACCGCCGTGGCGATTCTGGTTTCGCTTATTGTCGGCTACGTCACGCTGGCGCGCTTCCTCAGCTATGAAGTGATCTGGTGCGGCATCCTGTTTGGCTCGTTCTACTTCCTCAGTCATCTGATCAACGACGGTTGTGAAAGCCTGTTCTCCACCAACAACGCGACCGGCAAGCGGTTGCAGACCTCACTGAATATTGACGAGCGCTACCTGCAGCAGGCCGCAACGCTGCTCAGCGCCGTGGGGAAAACCCTGCTGGTGGCGTTTGTCGCGCTGGCGCTGCTCAACGGCACGTTTGCCTCGTCCACGCCGATTGAGCTGATCCAGAAAGTCATTGAGTTCTGGGGTGGCAAAGGGCTGGAGTCGCTCAACATTGTGCCGGCGCACATGGTGAACGCCATTCTGTGTCTGGTGGTGGGTATCTACGTGCTGCGCTCGGTGCGGCGCTGGCTGGACAAAGAGTTCCTGCCGAAGACCACCATGGATATCGGCATGCGCGTGTCGCTGGTGACGCTGTTCAGCAATATCGGCTACGTGCTGATTATCCTGCTGACGCTGTCGATTATGGGGCTGCAGTGGAACAAGCTGGCGTGGATCGTCAGCGCCCTGTCGGTGGGGATCGGTTTCGGCTTACAGGAGATTGTGAAGAACTTTATCTCCGGTCTGATCCTGCTGACCGAGCGTCCGGTGAAGGTCGGCGATCTGGTGAGCATCAGTGGCATCGAAGGGGATATTCGCCGTATTAACGTGCGTGCGACTGAGATTCAGCTGGGCGATAAATCCACGGTGATCGTGCCGAACTCGCAGCTGATTTCGCAGAACGTGCGCAACGCCACCATGGGCAATGCGCAGGGCGTGGTGACGATTCAGCTGACCTTCCCGCTGGATATCGATCCGGTGCAGGTGCGCGAACTGTTGCTGGACGTGTATCGCGAGAACGAGCGTATTCTCGAAACGCCGGAGCCGTCGGTTTCGTTTAAAGATTTGACGCCGGCCGGCATTGTGCTGAGCGTGACCGGCAACGTCGCCAGCCAGCGCCAGATTTCCGGTGCGAAAAGCGATCTGCTGTTTGATATCCTGACGCGCCTGCGCAAAGAGGGCATCGTGCTGTCTACGCCGCAGACCATGATTATCGAACGCCGCGCGCTGCCGGCGACGGCACAGGAGCAATCCGATCCATTACCGTGACAACGGTTTGGGTCATAATCGCACGCGGTGGTGAATCCAGGTCGGCATGAATGCCGACCCTACACGCTTGTGGAACGTGATGGTGAATTCGGGGGCGGCATCAATGCCGACCCGACGGTTGTAGGGTGGCCATTTATGGCCACCGGGACAGCGTTAATCCCTTCAGGCTTTCACCGCCCAGCCTTTTTGCTTACTGGTTTTCCCGATGCCCGGGTTAAAGGTATTGGTCGGATCGAGCTGGCGGTAAAACGCCTGCAGCTGCGGTTTGGCCGCATACAGATGGCCAACGTTATGCTCTGCCGGATACTCCGCGCCGCGCGCCGCGAGGATCGCCAGCATCTTCTCCTTCAGCGCATGGGCATCTACGCCTTTCTTCACAATGTAATCCTGATGGAACACGTGGCAGAAGAAGTGGCCGTAGTAGAGGCGATGAATCAGATCGTTATCAAACTCCGGCGGCAGGCGCTCAAACCACTCCTGATCGTTGCGGCGCAGCGCAATGTCCAGCGCCAGAATATCTTCCACTTCGTCAGCGTGCACCGCGTGATAACGCACGGCGGCACCGGCTGCGGCAAAACGATGCAGAAAAGCGTGCGCGCCCTCTTTGGCATCACAGGCAAAGAACTCACCGCCGCCTTCGCGGAAATACTCCTGCAGATACGCCTGCGCTTCGGCCACGCCGTCGCCAGACATCTTGAGCATCAGGTGGTGCTCGTATTTGTCGCGATACTGCTTCAGGCGCTTCGGCAGGTGCGCCGGAAACCAGCGGCTGATGCGTTGCAGCAGGCGATCGGTCAGGTGCGGCTTAACGAAGCTCAGCTTGCTGAGCCAGGCATCAACCCGGCCTTTGAGGGTGAAAAACAGCGGCATCTTATCGGTGCCGAGTTTATCAATCATCACAAAGGTGTCTTTGCCGTAGACTTCGGCGATGTCGAAAATATCGCGGTGCATGTACTCACCGGCGACCGGTAAATGGGTAAACTCCGCCAGCATGTGGCGACGCAGCTCGCCGAGCGTCGCCGGGTCGTTGGTGCCAATGTAAAACACCTGCTGCTTCGGCTCGGTGGGGAAGGTGTCGAGCCGCACGGCA
>NZ_VOQX01000060.1:0-30083 GCF_016643525.1 Pantoea sp. Morm
ATAGGCACCGACGTTAATCCCCAGCGCCAGCACCCCGGCCGTAAAGGCGCTCATGGTGATACCGAGCGACGGCAGGCCAAAAAAGATAATAAAGATCTGCAGCAGCACCGGCGTATTGCGGATGAACTCAACATAGCAGTGGCTGATCCAGCGCAGCGGTGCCAGCGGTGAAGATTTCGCCAGTGCGGCCAGCAGACCGAGCGCCACCGCCAGCGCGAACGCCAGCAGTGTGACCTGCAGCGTGAGCCAGGCGGCCTCCAGAAAGGTGTCGGCGTAGCGCCACAGGGTTAGCCATTGATAACTCATGGTATGACTCCTTCAGGCGGCGCAGCCTGTGCGACTGCGCCGTGGGCGGACAATCAGTATTGCGGGTTCAGCGGATAGCGCGGTTTGCTGCCGAACCATTTTGCGTACAGCTGGGCGTTCTCGCCGGATGCGTTGATTTCGAACAGGAACTCGTTGAGGTAGTTGGTCCACACCTGGTCGCCCTGTTTCACCCCAAAGGCGTTGTACTCCAGCGGCACCAGCGCCTCGTTGGTGACAGCCAGTGACGGATCGAGCTTCGCCTGATAGGCAAGGAAGTTGTTATCCTCGATCATCGCATCGGCCTGGCCCTGTTTGACGGCCAGAATCGCCGCCTGAGATGAGTCGTACTCCTGAATTTTCACGTCGATGCCGAGATTGCGCACTTCGTCACCGTTGGTCGAACCTTTCACCGTGGCAATGGTTTTGCCAGCCATATCATGCGCAGACTGAATGCCGCTGTTTTTGCGCACCAGCATCGCCTCGCTGGCAACCACGTAAGGGTTGGTGAAGCCAATCTCTTTGGCGCGTTCCAGATTGCGGGTGAAGTTACAGAACACCACATCGACTTTGTTGGTTTGCAGATTCGGGATGCGGTTGGCGCTGGTGGTGTTGACCATTTCCAGTTTCACGCCCATCTCTTTGGCCAGCGCTTTCGCCAGGTCGACATCGTATCCATCCGGGTTGCCGTCTTTGTCATAAAAACCGAACGGCGCAAAGCTCAGGCAGTCACCGACGCGCAGCGTGCCGCGCTGCAATACGGTTTGCAGTGCCGACTGAGGCGCCGCGCCGGCCTCTTTTTTCTCTTCGGTTGGCGTACAGCCTGCTAACGCCAGCAAGACCAGCGCACCGGCCACGGTTTTGGCACTTAATTTCAGCGATGTTGCATTCATTGTTATGCTCTCTTTAAATGTTTGACGAGACGGCGTTATTCCGCATTACCCGCTTAACAGGCGATCGCCAGCGCAACGCCAGTACCGCGTATTTCGGGTTATTTTATTGAAAAAGCTAAAGCGTTAATAAATATCAGGCGGCCCTGGTGTTGGCGAAGAAAATGAATGCTGCAGCCTGGTTGAACGGTATTAATTATTTACGGTCGGCGCGGAAACATTTCATGTCCACTTCGACTTTGCAATCAACCACTAAATCCTGCACGCTACAAATACGCGCCGGCGGATTATCACTGAATATCTCACTGAATACTTTGTTGAAAGAACTGAAATAACGCGCGTCGGTCAACACCGCCGTCACATGGACCACATCCTCCACGCGATAACCCGCTTCGCGCATGATGGTGAGGCAGTTGTCGAACGCTAACTGTGTCTGTTCGATGATGCCACCCTCTACCACTTCGCCGTCGCGCATCGGCGTCTGGCCTGAGATATACAGCCAGCCATCGGCCTCAACGGCGCGGGCGAACGGCAATTTTTGCCCGCCGGTACCGGTACCGCCCTCAATGCCATAACGTTTAATCGTCATGTCTTTCTGCTCCTGTCCATCCTGAAGTTTTGTCTGTTATACCAGACTGCTATCTGCAATACCGGATAGGACGAGATTTGCACAGCCGCTGAATTTTTGCAATATGGCAATCGGCAATTAATTTTTTGCCCTGCTGGTGCGATCGCAAAATAAAATCCGATGCTTGAGCATTTTGAATGAAACTGTGATCGCTATCGAATTTAATCGCGCGTCACTTTCTTTCTTTGCGCCACAATGGGGCCCGAAAATAGCGCATGCTAAATAAAATCACAGAGAATATTTTTATTATTCCGGGGATGGGTAATTGCTGTTGTCGGGTGTATCATGCAACTCTTTTTTAAAGCAGGTGATTTGCACCATAACGACAGGGGAGTATGCGTATGCCGGATGAAAAACCGTCCCGGGCGCGCGGTGTTGACCGGGTCATTGATATTTTTCGCCAGCTGCACATTGCGCGTCAGCCGATGGCGATGCGTGACTTAATCGAAGCGACCGGCGCGCCACGCTCCAGTATTTATGAGCTGGTGAGTTTGCTGAGCGAAGCCGGTCTGGTTGAGCTTGATGCTGAAGGCGCCGTGTTTTTTGGCCGTGAAATGCACTACTACGGTGCAGACTATATGGCCCACAACGATCTGATCCGTCGTGCACATCAGCTTATGGTTGAGATCGTGGCGCGTCACGGTGAAACCGTGCAGCTGTGTATGCTGGAAGGTAACAAATACACCGTGGTGCTGTCGGAGAGCAACGCCCATCCGTTCAAAATCACCTCGGACATCGGCGTGCGCGTGCCGATTACCTGGACGGCGACCGGTCGTTTGCTGCTGAGTAACTGGTCGGACAGCGCCATTCTCGATCTGATTCCGGAAGAGGATTATCGTCTGGCCAGTGGCCAAATTCTTGATAAGCAAATTTTTCTCGATGAGATTCACCGTGCCGGCCAGCTGGGCTACTGCATGACCGAAGGTTTATCTGAAAGCTTCACCTGCTGTATGGCCGCGCCGATTCGCTCGCGCAGCGGCCAGGCGGTCGCGGCGATCTGTTTTATGGTCAGCCGCGATACGCCACAGGAGCGCCGGCAGATGCTGCTGCAGGAGCTGATCACCTCAGGGCAGAAGCTGTCAGATTTCACCTGAGCCAGCGCGCAGAATGCGGCAGGCGGGCGTTCATTCGCCGCCGTATTATTCGCTTACAACCCCGGCCATGGCGTTTATTTTGCCGCTAATAAGGTTGTGTTAAGGTAATTGAGAATAATAACTATTTCTTTTACCACGGAGTTTTGGCATGAAAACGCGCCTGTTACTGGCAATGGGGATTCTGGTCTCAACCGCAGCCTGCGCGACTGACTATCCGCTTACCGTCACCGACATGGATGGTCACACGCAAACCATCAGCAAAGAACCGCAGCACATCATCCTGCAGGATGGCCGCGATGTGTTAACGCTGGCGCTGCTCGATCGCGACAATCCGTTTAAACGCGTCGTGGCGTGGAACAACCTGCCGAAAAAGCAGGATACGCAAACATGGGATATGCTGAAGCGCCGCTGGCCTGAAGCAACAAAAATTGTTGATATGGGCTTCAGCGATCAGGGCCAGGTAAATCTGGAAAGCGTGCTGGCGCAGAAACCGGATCTGATGATTGCGCAACTGCGCGCCAAACCGGCGCTGGAACAATCCGGCGTGCTGAGCACGCTGAATAACCTGCATATCCCGGTGCTGTTCGTCGATTACGAACTGCATCCGGCACAAAACACCGCCCCGAGCGTCACGCTGCTGGGCAAAGTGCTGAACCGCGAAAGCGAAGCCAAAGCCTACACCGATTTTTATCAGCAACGCTTCGCGCGTATCACGCAGGCTGTCGCGAAGGTCAAAAACAAACCCACCGTATTTATCGAACCCATTGCCGGTAACAGCGACAACTGCTGCTTCACTCATAGCCATAATGGCTGGGGTGGACTGGTAGAAGCGGTCGGCGGTAAAAACATCGGCTCGGCGCTGCTGCCAGGCAATGCGGGCTTCGTCGCGCTGGAAAAAATCATCGCCATGAAGCCGGATGTTTACATCATGACCGGTTCAAAGCGGCCAAACAGCAACGTGCTGCCGTTTGGTTACGGCGTGCAGCCGCAGGAAGTGCGCGCCACGTTCCAGACCTTATTGCAGCGAACCGGCCTGGCGCAAATCGCGCCGGTGAAACAGGGGCGCGTGTATGGCGTCTATCATCACTTCTATAATCACCCGTACAACATTATCGGCATGGAAATCCTCGCGAAGGATCTCTATCCACAGCAGTTTGCCGATCTCAAACCGGTGGCGGATTTCCATACCCTCGTGAAAACCTTCACTCAACTGCCGGACGATGCCATCGAACTGAGCTATCCGGACAACCAGTAATTGCCCGCAGCGGGCGCCCGGCCCGCTGTTCGCTTTCCCTGAAAGGCAAAATCCCCACAAAAAGTGCACGACGATCATGACACTGCATATTGTTATGTTATAACATATCAATATCGGCACCCCTTCAGGTGCGCGTGATGTCATTATTCAGGAGTGATTATGTCAGCTTTATCCACAAACGGCGGCTTCAGGCGGCTGCCGGTCACCGTACTCTCTGGCTTTCTCGGCGCCGGAAAAACCACTTTGCTTAACCATATTCTCAACAACCGCGAAGGCCGCCGCGTGGCGGTGATCGTCAACGATATGTCGGAAGTGAATATTGATGCCGCGCTGGTGCGCGAGGGCGGGGCGGCGTTGTCACGTACCGACGAGAAGCTGGTGGAAATGAGCAACGGCTGCATCTGCTGCACGCTGCGCGAAGATTTACTGCTGGAGGTCAACCGGCTGGCAAAAGAGGGGCGTTTTGATCATCTGGTGATTGAATCTACCGGCATCTCTGAGCCGTTGCCGGTGGCGGAAACCTTTACGTTTGCCGATGAAGAGGGGCAAAGCCTGTCCGCCGTGGCGGCGCTGGATACCATGGTGACCGTGGTGGATGGCTACAATTTCCTGCGTGACTATGATTCCAGCGAAAGCGTCCGCTCGCGCGGCGAATCGCTCGGCGAGGAAGATGAGCGCACGGTAGTCGATTTGCTGATCGATCAGATTGAATTCTGCGATGTGCTGATTCTCAACAAAACCGACCTGATTGATGCGGCGGAGCAGGCACGGTTGACCGCGATTCTGCACTCGCTCAATCCCCGTGCGCGGATTATTCGCGCGCAGTTTGGTCAGGTGGCGCTTGATCAGGTACTGAATACCGGCCTGTTTGACTTCGATGCTGCGGCACAGGCCCCCGGCTGGCTGAAAGAGTTGCGCGGCGAGCACACGCCTGAAACTGAAGAGTACGGCATCCGCAGCTTTGTTTTCCGCGCGCGTCGTCCCTTCCATCCGCAGCGTTTTTATCAGGTGATTACGCAGCACATGCAGGGCGTGGTGCGGTCGAAAGGATATTTCTGGCTGGCAACCCGCCCGCGTCACGCCGGATCCTGGTCGCAGGCCGGCGGCGTCACGCGGCAGGGGCTGGCCGGGATGTGGTGGGCCTGCGTGCCTGAAGATCGCTGGCCGCAGGACGCAGACACGCTGCATTACATCCGCGAAAACTGGCATGAAGGCACGGGGGATGCGCGGCAGGAGATGGTGATCATCGGGATCGATATGGATGAAACCGTGCTGCGTCAGCAGCTGCACCGTGCGTTACTGACCGATGAGGAAATGGCGCTGGGGCCAGACGGCTGGGCACAGTTGCCTGATCCGTTCCAGCCATGGTTTGACTGAAGCGTCGCCGCGCAGCGGGCTGTGCGGCGACGAACCTATCATCATAAACCGGTATTCACCAGCCGCATCTGGGTGCAGAACGGACACTGACAGCCGCTCACCGCCGTCGCCAGGCGCGCATGCGCTTCGGCAATCGCCAGCGGCTGCGCCTGATCGGTGCTGGCGAGCGCGTTAGCCTGTTTCAGCGCCAGCTTTAACGGATCGATTTTCGCCTGAAATGCCCCCGCTTTCGCCGAAGCAAAAGCAATCACTAACAGTGGAACGGTAACCTTCATCGCAGCAACCTCAATCAGAGCACGGGATTGTAACGATATAACATAAACGTGACGCTGTTAAGCGCCTTTATGTGGCGATCCCAGCCACATTGAAACTTCGACGCCATCAGCAAACGGCAGCGAGGTATAGAGGCGGCTGCCGTGGACCATTTCCAGATATTCCGGGCTGAAATCGGCATCATCGGCCACAATCAGGGCACCCGGACGCAACCAGGGCTGCACCAGCTGCAGAATCTCCGGATAGATCGCCTTCGCGCCATCCAGCACCAGCATATCAACGCTGGCTGGCAGGTCCTGACTCAGCGTGTCCAGCGCATCGCCCACGCGAATTTCAATCAGGTCACTGACGCCAGCATCGGCAAAATGATTGCGCGCCAGCGCCACTTTGCCCGGTTCAAACTCGCTGGTGATGATGCGGCCGCCGCCGTTATCGCGCACCGCCGCCGCCAGGTGCAGGGTGGAGAGACCAAACGAAGTGCCAAACTCAACGATATGCTGCGCCCGGCTGCTGCGCGCCAGCATATACAGCAGTTTACCGGTTTCCCGCGAGACAGCCAGCGGCACATCTTTTAAATGACCGTAGAGTTCGCGGTAATCGGTTTTGCTCTGTAGCAGACGCATTTGCTCCTCATCGGACATCACGCGAAACGCTTCATTAGTGGGATGCGCCATGTTATCCGCCAGCTCAAACAGATAGTTAAGCAGCGGCGCCAGCGGCGCGGAAGTCAGGGTGTTCATCATCGGGGTTCCTGCATCAGAAGATGGATTTTGCGTCAGGAACAGAATACGATGAATTACTCGCATTTCACTATTCGCGTTCAGGAGCAGACGATGGCCGCACAACGTAATGCTAAGATTTCTGAAAGAAAAAAGCCGCAGCAGGCGCGATCCAGTGAGCTGGTAGCAGCCATTTTGCAGGCGGCGACTCAGGTTCTGGAGCAGGAAGGTGCCACGCGCTTTACCACTGCCCGCGTGGCCGAACGGGCGGGCGTCAGTATTGGATCGCTGTACCAGTATTTTCCCAACAAGGCCGCTATCCTTTTCCGCCTGCAGAGCGAAGAGTGGCAGCGAACCGGCGATCTGCTGGGTTCGATTCTGCGCGACAGCGCATCTACGCCGCGTCAGCGCTTGCATCAGCTGACCTGGGCGTTCCTGCACTCGGAGTGTGAAGAGGCGGCGATGCGCACCGCACTGAATGATGCCGCGCCGCTTTACCGGGATGCGCCGGAAGTGCAGGCCGCGCGCGCCAATGGCGAGAATGTGATGTGCGAATTTCTGCAACAGCTGCTGCCGCAGCGGGACGCGGCTGAGGTGGCGCGGGCGGCGGATTTAATCAACAGTACGCTGGGGGACGTCGGCAAGCATTTTTCCGAATCGCCGCGCAGCGCAGCAGAAATTCAGGCTTACGCACGCGATATGGCAGACATGTTCTGTGCCTGGATCAGAGAAAAAGGGGCCGAATTGCAGTAAAAAATGGGCTGGAAATCTCTGAAAGCGGTTAACAAACTCATTATTCACATTCTCATTAATCCACACCGCGAGTAAGCTTGATAAAACCTTGGTAAAGCCGGATGGATTGACGGCACACAGAGACGGGAGAGCATGATGGCAGTAAAAATGATTGCGGTGGATATGGATGGGACATTTCTCGATGACAATAAGCAGTACAACGCGCAGCGTTTTGCGCGCCAGTACGCGCTGCTGAAGGAGAAAGGCATCCGTTTCGTGGTCGCCAGCGGCAATCAGTATTATCAGTTGCAGCACTATTTTCCCGCTATCAAAGATGAGATCGCCTTCGTGGCAGAAAACGGTGCCTGGGTGTCCGACAGCAACGAAGAAATTTTCTGCGGCGAACTGGCGCCGGAACGTGTTCATCAGGTGCTGGATATTCTCGCCAAAGAGCCGGAGATCAGCACCGTGGTGTGCGGTCGCAACGGGGCTTATGTGCACAAGTCAATGCCGGATGAGGTGGTCGCCATGCTGGCCAATCACTATCGCCGGCTGGAGAAGCGCGACAGTCTGTACGATATCGACGATACCATTTTCAAGTTTTCGCTGAATCTGGCACATGAAGGTGTCGAGGCGCTGCTGGCGCGTCTGCACAGCGAACTGAACGCGATTGAAAACATCATGCATCCGGTCTCCAGCGGATTTGGCTTTGTCGATTTAATCATTCCCGGCTGCCATAAGGCGCACGGCATCGCGCTGCTGCAGGAGAAGTGGGGCATTGATGATTGTGAAGTGCTGGCGATTGGCGACAGCGCTAACGACATCGAAATGCTGCGCCAGGCCTGTTACAGCTTTGCCATGGCCAACGCCGCTGCACCGGTGGCAGCCGTGGCGCGTTATCGGACGGAAAGTAATAACGACGAGGGCGCTCTCAACGTCATCGCCCGCCTGCTGGCACGCGAAACGCCGTTTGGTTAACGGGCACCGGATCGATCCACGAACCGCGGCGCTATTTTGTGTGTGATAAATCGCGCCGCGACGGACAGTATGCGACCCGCGCGTGGTTATTCACGGGCGGATGACGCTGCAGGGCGGGCTTTTTCCGCCGGCGTGCCGCCTGCCGCGCGAAGATTAGCTTCCATCTCATCCAGTGCCGCCTGGTTTTCTAATCCCCACTGATACATCTGCTCAATCGGCCGGGCGAAGGTCATGCCCAGCGCGGTCAGCCGGTAATCCACTTTCGGTGGAATCACTTCATAAACCTGACGCGCAATTAAGCCGCGCTGCTCCAGCTCTTTCAGTGTCTGAAACAGCATTTTTTTCGAAATCCCCTGCAGGCTACGCTGCAGTTCACCAGTACGGGCGCGCTGTCCCGGCCAGTGATATAGCGCGTGCAGCACCATTGTGCTCCACTTCACCGAAAACAGATCCATCAGACGGCGCGGTGGCGAATCCGCATAGAAAACCAGTTTGCCATCAACCCAGGCTGGCATCGCACTCTCCTTTATGGTCACCAAAAGGTGACTACTATCAATTCTGCACCGCGTTGATTATAGTCTGCCGCCTTCATTCAGCCCACATCAGAATTTGAGGAAGGCATCATGAAAATTAACGCACTGGTGGCGCAGGATGCAGCGCAACCGCTGGCTGCCGGCCAGATTACTTTGCGTCCGCTGCAGCAGCAGGACGTAAAAATTGAAATTCTTTACTGCGGCGTATGCCATTCTGATTTGCACATGGCACGCAATGAGTGGGCGGTCAGTCGTTATCCGCTGGTGCCGGGCCACGAGATCGTTGGACGCGTGCTGGAGACCGGAACTCAGGTTACGCGCTTCAAAGCCGGTGATATGGTCGGTGTGGGCGTGATGGTGGATTCCTGCCGTGCCTGCCACTTCTGCCAGCAGCAGGAAGAGCAGTACTGCGAAGCGGGCTTCACCGCCACTTACAACGGCATCGATAAATACACCGGCGGCAGCACCTGGGGCGGCTACGCGCAGAATGTGGTGGTCGATCAGCATTTTGTCGTGTCGATCCCGCAAAATCTGGCGCTGGCGGGCGTGGCACCGCTGCTGTGTGCGGGCGTGACGGTGTGGTCACCGCTGCGCCATTTTGGCGTCAAAGCCGGCGATAACGTCGGGGTAGTGGGGCTGGGTGGTTTGGGCCACATGGCGGTAAAACTGGCCAGCGCGCTGGGCGCTGAGGTTACCCTGTTTACTACCTCGCCGGAAAAAGGTGCTGACGCACGTCGTCTTGGTGCGACGCGCGTGGTGGTGTCGCGTGATGCCGCGCAGATGGCGGCATGCCAGACCTCGCTTGATTTCATCATTGACTGCGTGGCGGCACCGCACGATCTCGATCCTTACCTCGCGACGCTGAAGACCAATGGCCGTCTGGTGCTGGTCGGCATTCCTGACCAACCGCATCAGTCGCCGAACGTCACGCCGCTGGTGTTTCGCCGTCTGAGCATCAGCGGTTCATCCATCGGTAGCATCAAAGAGACCCAGGAGATGCTGGATTTCTGCGGCGAGCATAACATTACGGCAGATATTGAGCTGATCACCGGTGAAGAGATCGAAACGGCCTTCGCGCGTATGCTGAAGGGCGAGGTGAAGTACCGTTTCGTCATTGATATGCTGGCAACTCGCTGGTAATTGCCCGGCCATGGCTGGCGATTTCAGGCTGAAATCGCCGGCTTTGCTATCAACAGATTACTCAGGCAATCTGCATTCCGTATCCGCATAGACCTGACTGCCTTCGCGTTTACCCACACCTAATACCATGACAGTGATGGTTTCATCCTGCACAAGGTACACCAGGCGATAGCCTGAAGCTCGTAGCTTTATTTTGTACTGATCTTTTCGTCCGTGAAGTTGTGCTGAGGGGACACGGGGATTTTCCAGCCGTTGTGCCAGCTTTTTCTTAAACTGCTCACGCACCGGATGACCCAGTTTCTTCCACTCCTTTTCAGCGGAAGGAACGAACTTTAATTTATAAGTCATCCAGCGAAATCTCTTTCGCATCCGCTAATTCAGAAATGCGTTCATCAGCGATACGACCCAGTTCTGCATCTTCTGCTAATTCCATCAGATATTGGTAAACAGCCGGTGGAACGCAGTAAAAAGCGGGCTCGTTGCGGTTTAAGATAGCAATGGTTTCCCCTTCCGCTGAACGCACTGTTCCCATGGGATCACGCTTTAAATCGGTAATGCTGGCAGCGGTGTTTGACAGGATCTGAAATGGCATGGTGAGGTATCCGGACTTAGATAATGAAAACAGGTGAAGTATATTAACACTTTATGGTGCTGATATTAGTGCTTTAAGAAGTGCTTTAAAAGAGTATTTTGGCTAAATACTATACCGCTTTTATGACACAGCCCATTTTCGCCCCGCAACAGTAAATAATTCCCGGTACGGTCCGATAACTCCTTCTGCAAACTCAACAAAAACAACAATGACAGGAGCGAGACATGGGACTGGTCTCCCGATTACGGAATGTGCGCATTACGCGCAAGCTGGCGGCGGGCTTCGGCATCGTCCTGCTGCTGGTGGCGCTGGCCACAGCGCTCAGCGTGCAACGATTCAATCAGATTCACGACATCTATCAGAAAACCAATCTGATTTATGACATCAACATTGAAGTCTTTCAGGCCAAAATCAATCGTCTTAAATATCTATACGGCGAGGACAAAGCGGGCGGCACCATGACGGATTACGTCACGCACGCTCAGCAACTGACGCAGCAGGCCCAGCAGCTGCCGTGGACGGCGGACGCCAGAGGGTTGCTCAACGATGTCGCCAGCCATCTTGCCCGTTTTCAGCACAGCATCACCGCCATGACCCAGTCAACCCAACAGCTCAACGATCTGCGCAGCCAGCTGGATGCGCTGAGCCAGCAGGACATGACGTCGCGCTATACCGGGCTAATCCGGACCCCCGTCAGCACACCCGAACTCACCAACCAGATTTATCAGCTGCTGTTTGCCATCAGTAATGTGCGCGAAGAGGCCTGGGCGCTGTGCTTCAACGTCAGCGAGGCACTGCGCAATAAACTGGAACATGATTTTCAGCGCGCCGGACAGGACATGAACACGCTACTGACTCAGCTGCCAGCGGAGCAGCAGGGTGGATTTAACGCGCTATGGCAGGATACCGAACGTTTTAAAGATTTGAGCCTGCAGGCGGCAGCGATTTACGGCCAGCTGCGCGGCGCGGAAAACACCGTCAAAGTGGCGGGCGATAACAGCAGCGCGGCGATCAAACAGATCATCGCCCTGGTTAAGGCGCGTAACGATGAACTGGCTAACGGGTCAGCGGCGCTCTCGCTACTGATGGGCAGCCTGGCAATAGTGCTGGGCGTGCTGGTGGCCTGGACCATTATCCGGCAGATTGCGCGCCCGGTGTTCCACAATCTCGCGCTGGCGGAACGCATTGCCAGCGGCGACCTCAGCTCGCAGTTTGTCACTCATCGCCAGGACGAGCTCGGCCAGCTCACCTCTGCCATGGGACGCATGAATGCGCGGCTGCGCGGCATGATTGGCGAGGTGCTGCACAGCGTCAGCAATGTGTCGCAGGCTGCCAGCACTATACATCAGGGTAACCTGGAGTTGTCGTCGCGCACCGCCCAGCAATCGGCTGCGGTGGTGGAAACCGCCGCCAGCATGGAGCAGCTCACCGCCACGGTGAAAAATAATGCCAGCAATGCGCGTCTCGCCAGCCAGATCGCGGCGGAAGCGACGCATAACGCCAGTCAGGGCGGTATCGCGGTGCACAACGTCGTCAGCACCATGGGCGAGATTTCTGATAGTTCTAAGAAAATTGCCGAGATTACTGCGGTGATCAACAGCATCGCCTTCCAGACCAATATCCTGGCGCTCAACGCGGCGGTTGAAGCCGCCCGCGCCGGCGAGCAGGGGCGAGGCTTTGCCGTGGTCGCCAGCGAAGTGCGTAATCTGGCACAGCGCAGTGCCGGAGCGGCGAAAGATATTGAACGACTGATTGGCGAATCGGTCGGGCGTATCAGCAACGGCCATCAGCAGGTAGCGCGCGCGGGTGAAACGATGGAGCAGATTGTCAGTAGCATCGCACGCGTGAATGAAATCATGGCGGAGATCGCGGCTGCTTCTGATGAGCAGAGCCGCGGCATTGAGCAAATCGCGCGCGCGGTAGGTGAGCTGGACGGTACCACCCAGCAAAATGCGTCGCTGGTCAGCGCGTCATCCCATTCCGCACAGGCGCTGGAAGAGCAGGCATTCATGCTGCAGCGGCTGGTCAGCCAGTTTCGTTTGCAGGGAGCTGCAAGCTAACAACACGCGCAGCGGCAGCGAACTTTACCCGCTGGCCGCTGTTACTATCTGGCGGCAAAGCACGTGTATTTACGTGCCCGCCAATGTGCAAGGCGAAAATTCTTAAAAAAAGTCGCCGCAGAGCGGCTTTTTCCCGATACACTGCCATTTTTGTCGACCTGAATTTTCCCGTGAATGAATTACTACTCGCCTGATGAAAACCATTTGAAGCGCCGGTCAAAACGCTTCGTCCGTCGTATGTTCATCATGCGTCAGCTCGGCACGATCCTCTGTTTCTTTCCGATTCTCTCAGTGTTACTCGAAATGCAGCGCGGACTGGCATTCAGCGCGCTGCTGTTTGTGAACGCCTTTTTCTGGCCCTGGCTGGCGTATCAGCGTGCGCTTCGTGCCGAAGACTCAACCGGTACCGAACGCCAGAATCTGACGCTGGATGCCGCCTTTGGCGGAATCTGGGTGGCGCTGATGGCGTTAAGCCCGATGCCCTCTTTTGTCATCATGGCGGTGCTGGCATCGGATCGCTATGCCGCTGGCGGCGGCGCGCAGCTCATTGCCGCCATACAGGCATTTTTGTGCGGGTTTATTATGGTGTGGCTGCTGGATGGCACCAGCGTACATCTGGCGTTCAGCACTCAAACCGTCTGGCTGACGTTGCCGCTGGCCACCTGTTATATGCTGGTACTCAGCGTGGCCTCCTACAATCTTACCTGGCATTTACGCACCCGCAACCGTGAACTGGAGCGCATCGCGCTGATGGATCCCGGCCTGAAAATCCCTAACCGGCGCCTGTTTGAGCGGCGGCTGGAGAGTGAATTTCTCAGCACGCGGCGCGGCGATAGCAGCGGCTATCTGCTGTTGCTGGATGTCGATCACTTCAAAGTGGTCAATGATAGCTGGGGCCATGAGGCGGGCGATTTTCTGCTGGCCGAGATCTCGACGCTGCTGCGCAACTATGTCGGGCAGCAGGACATTCCGGCGCGCTTTGGCGGCGATGAGCTGGGCGTCATCGTGCATCAGGCCAGCGATGAATCGGTGGTGGAATTGGCCGAAAGGCTAAAAGAGAAGATTGCCCAGCTGCGCTTACCGGCCTCGGCAGAGTTTCGCTGCTCGGTCAGTATCGGTATTGCGCCTGCGGTCAGCGCCGAATCGTTAAGCGACTGGCTGCGCCATGCGGATGAAGCGCTGTATGAAGTGAAGCGCGCCGGGCGCAACGGCGTGCGGCTGTGGCAAGCGCCGCTGGCCCGCGCATCATAATCAGAAAAACTCAGGATCGCAGTTTACCGGAAAATTCAGCGAGTTGGCGATGAAGCAGGCTTCGTGTGCCTGATGATGCAATGCCCGCGCGCGATCGGCATCCGCTGGGTCGCGCAGTTTGATGCGCGGCTTCAGCGTGATAGCGGTAAAGCGTCCACGCGCCCCCTCGACCATGTTCCCTTCGGCAGCATCTTCATACTCCTCCACCACAATGCCGGCATCGGCGCACAGGTGTAAATACCACAGCTTATGGCAGGCCGCCGCAGACGCCAGCAGCAATTCCTCAGGATTCCAGCGCGTTTTATCCCCACGAAATGCCGGATCGGCACTCAGCAAAATGGGCGGTTTACCGGGTGCCTGTAATTCGCTGTCACGATCGTAAGCCGTATAAGAAGCTGTGCCATCGCCGCGATTGCCGCTCCAGCGAAGGTAAATCTGGTAATGATGCTGCCGTGCTGCCATGGGAAATGTCCTGTTCAGTGAGATCACCTCAGCGGTTGTTATTCACAACGTTCGCGGCGTTTTGGTGCAAATTAATCAGGTGCGCGTGGATGCGCATCTGAACACCTTACAGTAAAACATCTGCGTAATCAGCGTATCTCATTGACATACATAAAGTGTTCCGTGCTGAAACGGTGATGCGCAAGAATCACCGGCGTGGCGCTTTGATCAAATGAGACCTCATCGATCACCATCACCGCGTGCGGCAGAGCAAGTTCCAGCAGGCTGGCATCTTCTTCTGTAGCGAGCGTGGCGCTGATCTGCTCGCGTACCGCCGCAACACGCACATCGTACTGCTCAAACAGGTAACGATACAGCAACTGCGGTAGCTGTTCCGCCGGTGGAAAGTCGGGCAGACGCGCGGCGGGCAGCACCAGCGTTTCATGCATGGCCGCAATGCCCTTCACCCGGCGCAGGCGTTTCAGGCGAATCACTGCGTCACCCGCTGCGATCTGCAGCTTATCGGCCTCGTCGGCGCTGGCGCGGCTGTGCTGATACTCCAGCAGTCGCGTTTCCGACTGCAGCAAACCGCCCGATTTGTCATGCAGACGAAAATAGTGAAAGAAATGGCTGAGGTTATGCAGCGGCGCCCAGCCGGTCACCACCGTGCCGGTTTTGCGCCGGCGCATCAGCATCCCTTCCGTCGTAAGCGCCGCCAGCGCTTTGCGCACCGTACCGACCGAGACACCGAACTTCGCCGCCAGACTGTTTTCACTGGGCAAAATGGTGCCTGCTGGCAGTTCGCCCTGCAGGATGGATTCACTGATATGGCGCTTCACTACTTCGTACAGCGGAGCGCCTTCGCCTTCGTTCAGGCGACTGAATTGAGGAACGTCGTGCGCGTCATAGTTTTTTTGCATGTTTCCGATTACCGATTGACCCCAGCTGTTCATTTGCATTATCTATAAACTATATAGAAATACAATAAGTGAACAGTTTATGCAGGAAAATTCATCACTACAGCGCGCTCTGACCCATATCGCCGACGATCAGGCGCAGATTCTTGATGATCTGCAACGCATGCTGGCGGTAGATACCTGCTTCCCGCCCGGACTGGGTTACGCAGCATTCGCCGACCTGCTGAGCACGATGCTGCAGCCGCTGCATTTTAACCTGCAGCGCGTTTCGGTGCCCGACGCGCTTTGGCAGACGCCGGACGGCAGCGCGCAGGGCGAGCGGGTGAATCTGCTGGCCGCGCTGGATGCCGGCGCGGCTGAAAACTGCAATCTCTACTTTCACACCGATACGGTTCCGGCCGGCGATGGCTGGCGCTTTCCGCCGCTGGCGCTCAGCGTGGCGGAAAACAAGCTGTTTGGACGCGGCGCCGCGGATATGAAAGGCACCATCGTGGCCGCGCTGGCTGCGGTACGGGCCGCGCAGCGCTATCAGCTCAGCCTGCGCTATAACCCGGTGTTTTTACTCTGTACCGATGAAGAGGGCGGCCTTTATCCCGGTATTCGTTATCTGGCGGAGCAGCAGTTATTCCATGGTCACCTGCTCAGCTTCAACGGCGGCGCGGTGCCGCGCATCTGGGCCGGCTGCTTTGGCAGTATCGATATCAAAATTATCGTCAGCGGCCGCTCGGCGCACTCCGGCGATCCGCTGCAGGGTATTAACGCCATTGAGGCTGCGCTTCCGCTGATGAATGCGCTGTATCAGCTGAAAGGCGAAGTGGAACAGCGGGTTTCGGCAATGCCCGCGCCGCCGCACTATCAGGGCCAGCCGCTCACCGCTTTACTTACGCTGGCCGCCGCGCACGGCGGCAGTAAAGGCTCCACCATTCCGGAACGCTTCGAGCTGCTGGTTAATCGCCGTTATGCACCGGAAGAGCCGTTTGCCGACGTGTGGCAGGAGCTGACGCAGTGCGTGGATAAGGCGATGCAGGGCAGCGCCGCCAGCGACGTCACGCTGCAACTGATTGGCCATCTGGCGCCAGTCGCCGATCCCACCGGTCCGCACTGGCCGCGCTGGCAGGCGGCGCTCAGCCAGGGCTTCGGCTTCCCGCCAGCAGAATTCAAAGCCTGGGGATCCGCCACCAGCTCGGATATGGGCTGGGTACAGCAGGCCGGCATTCAGGAAATTCTGCTGGGCGGACTTGCCCGTCCCGATAACCGCATTCATGCCGCCGATGAATACACCACGATGGCAGATGTTATTGCACTTTCGCAGTCGATTCTGGCGTATCTCGCCAATGATTTTCAGCCAACCCAGGGTAATTAATAAACCAACGAGGAACAGAAGATGTGCGCCATGAAAGGGTTAAACCGCAGACAGTTTATCGCCAGTTCAACCGCCCTGACCGGAGCGGCGCTGCTGCCCTGGTCATTCAGTGCCTCGGCTGCCGCCGTTGCCAGCGCGACCCCCGGCGGCACGCCGCGTAAAGGTGGCGTATTGCGCATCAGCGTTGACCAGGCGGTCAGCGTGCTCAATCCCCATCAGGTGCGGGTTAATCCGGAATATCTGGTGGCAGAGCTGTTGTATAGCGGCTTAACCCGCCTGACGCAGGCGATGAAAGCGGAAGGCGATCTGGCGCAGTCCTGGCAGCCGAACGACGACTTAACCCAGTGGACCTTCACGCTGCGGCCCGATCTGCGCTTCAGCGACGGTTCGCCGCTCACCGCAGCGGATGTGGTCGCCAGTCTGCAGGCGCTGCTGGACCCGAAAAACGCCTCACCGGCGTTGCACAACATCGGCCCGATTAAAACGGTAAGCGCTAAAGACAATAACACCATCCTGATTGAGACCGAGGCGCCTTATGCCGATCTGCCGGTGATGCTGGCCTATCCGGATGCCAAAATCATCCCGGCGCATATCGCGCAGGGGCAGTACGACAAGCTGAGTAGCGCCTCGCTGGGGGCCGGGCCGTTCCAGCTGGTGTCTTACGATCCGGAACGCAAAATCGTGGTGAAACGCAACCCGCACTATTACGACGCCACGCGGCCGTATCTGGATGGCGTGGAAGTGGTGGTGTATCCCGACGCTATCGCTGAAAGCTCCGCGCTGATCGCCGGCGATACCGATCTGATGCTGAGTGCGCAGTCGAGCGAGTTTGCCCGCTTAGCCAAATCGGCGGGCGTGCTGCCGCTGCGCGTGGCGTCCGGCCAGTTTCTTAACGTCAACATGGGCTGCGATCAAAAGCCGTTTAATGATGTGCGCGTCCGCCAGGCGCTGGCGTTATGCGTAGACCGCCAGGCATCGGTGGATTTTGTCGCAGACGGTCTGGGATCGCCGGGTAACGACACGCCAATCAACGCCGCTTATCCGTATTACGCGCAGCTGACGCAAAAAGCGCTGGACTACAGCAAAGCCAAAGCGCTGCTGGCGGAGGCCGGTTATCCGAATGGGCTGGATTTAACGCTTATCGCCTCAGACAAGCCGTCAACCCGCACCCAGCTAGGGATTGCCCTGCGGGAGATGGCGAAACCGGGCGGTTTCCGTATCAATGTGCAGACCATGGCGCACAGCACCTATCTCGATCAGGTGTGGAAGAAGGGCAATTTCTACGTCGGCTTTTACAACATGCAGCCGACGCCGGATGCGGTGTTTTCTCTGCTCTATACCTCAACAGCGGCGTGGAACGAAACGCGCTGGAACAATGCGGCTTTCGACGGTGCGGTGATGGCGGCGCGCGAAACCAATGACGAAACGCTGCGCACCCAGCTGTACGGCAAAGCCCAGCAGCTGATGCACGACGAGGTGCCCTCGTTAATCCCGACCTTCTTTGATTTGCTTGCTGCCAGTCGTGAGCACGTGGCGGGCTATCATCTGCATCCGCGCGGGGCGGTATTCCGCCTCGATCATGTCTGGCTGACCGCTAACGCGCCAAAGCGCAGCCTGTAAGGAGCGACCGTGACAGCAAGTTACCTGCTTAAACGCCTGCTGCTGATGATTTACACGCTGCTGGTGGTGTCGCTGCTGGTGTTTGGCATCACTCAGCTGCTGCCCGCCGATGCCGCAGTCACGCTGCTGGGACAAAACGCCACGCCGGAAGCGCTGGCGGCGGTGCGGGCGCGGCTTGGGCTGGATGCGCCCGCTTGGCTGCAATACTGGCACTGGCTGACGCAGGCGTTGCAGGGCAACTTTGGCGTGTCGATGCGCAATGGCCTGGCGGTCGGGCCAACGCTGCTGACCGCGCTGTCGCGCTCGCTGCTGCTGGCGCTGTGCGCCCTGTTACTGATGCTGGTGATCGCCATTCCGCTCGGCATCTGGGCGGCCGTGCGGCGCGGTAAGACCGCCGATGTGCTGGTCAGCGTGATCTCGTACATGGGCATCTCGTTTCCGGAATTCGTCACCGCCACGCTGGTGCTGCTGCTGTTTGCCGATGTCTGGCAGATTCTGCCCGCCACCGGCTACGTGCCGCTCAGCGAAAATTTTATCAGCGGTATTCAGCACCTGATTCTGCCGTCGATCACCGTTGCGCTGATTCTGGTGGCACACGTTTCGCGCATGGTGCGCTCAGAAATGGTTGACGTGCTGCACACCGACTACGTTCGCGCCGCGTGGCTGAAAGGCCTGTCGCGCCGGCGCATCCTGTGGCGCCATGCGCTGCGCAATGGCCTGTTGCCCACCATCACCATTGTGGCGCTCGACGTCGGCTATCTGCTGGGCGGGATTGTGGTGGTGGAGGAGATTTTTGCCATTCCCGGTATTGGCCGGGAGCTGATTGTCGCGGTACAGGCGCGCGATTTGCCCACCATTCAGGCCGGCGTGATGATCCTCGCGGCAACCTATGCCGTGGTGAATTTCCTCGCGGATTTAGCCTACGTCATGCTCGATAAGCGGATTTCCTATGCCTGAAATACTGAAACGATTACTGCGCTCGCCGCAGGGTGCGGCGGGTGTGCTGATTCTGCTGCTGGCGCTGCTGATGGTAGCGGGCGGCGCGCACGTGGCACCGTTTGATCCGGAGTCGATTTCGATTCTGACGCGTTATCGCCCGCCCGGCGCGGAACACTGGTTCGGCACCGATCAGCTGGGGCGCGACATTTTCAGCCGGGTGCTGGTCGGCGCGCGATCCACCATTTTGCTATCGCTGCTGGCCACCGCGCTGGCAATGGTTATTGGCTCGGTGCTGGGCACCGCCAGCGCCTATCTGGGCGGCAAAGTGGATGAATTCCTGATGCGCACCATGGATGCGGTGATGGCGATTCCCAGCCTGCTGTTTGCGCTGCTGATTGTCAGCACCCTGGGGCAGAGCAGCATGAACGCCGTGCTGGCTATCACTATCGCCTTCGTGCCGGGTATGGTGCGCATTGCGCGCAGCGTGGCGCTGGCGGCGCGTCAGCAGGACTACATCAGCGCCGCCATCGCGCGCGGCGAAGCGGGTTACTACATCATTCTGCGCGAAATGCTGCCGAACATTCTCGCGCCGATCATCGTGGAAGCCACCATTCGCGTGGCATTCGCCATCATGCTGTTTGCTACGCTGAGCTTTCTCGGCCTCGGCGCGCAGCCGCCCGAGCCAGAGTGGGGGCTGATGGTGTCCGAAGCGCGCAGCTATTTCTTTAAAGCACCGTGGATGATGATGATCCCCGGTCTGGCTATCGCGCTGGTGGCGATTGGCTTCAACCTGCTGGGCGATGGCCTGCGTGATGTGTTAAATCCAGGGAGCCACAAATGAAGAGTCCGCACAACCCGGTGCTGTCGGTGGACAATTACAGCCTCGATTATGCGTTAGCGCGCGGCCATTCGCTGCCGGTACTACGCGATATCACCCTGCAGGTGATGCCGGGCGAAGTGCTGGGGCTGGTAGGGGAATCCGGCTCCGGCAAGACCACCCTCGGCTGGGCGATCATGCGCTGGCTGGCCAGTAACGCACGCGAGCAGGCGGGTGATATCCGGCTGAACGGCGAAAGCCTGCTGCAGTTGCCAGCGCACCAACTGATGGCGCTGCGCGGTAAAAAGCTTGGCATGATTTTTCAGGATCCCAGCGCGTCGCTGAACCCGACACTGACGCTGGGTGAACAGGTCACCGAAGTGCTGCGCCGTCATCGTGGGCTGTCAGCGCGCGAAGCGCAGCAGCTGGGGGAATCGCTGCTGCGCGATGTCGAGCTGAAGCACCCGGCACGCATGATGCAGCGCTATCCGCATCAGGTTTCCGGCGGTGAGAAGCAGCGCATCCTGATCGCTACCGCCTTCGCCTGCCAGCCGGACTGCCTGATTTTTGATGAGCCGACCACGGCGCTGGACGTCATCAGCTCAGCGCAAATCCTCGACCTTTACGAGCGACTGCGCGCCGAGACCGGCGTCGCGTCGCTGTATATCTCACACGATCTGGCGCTGGTGGCGAAAGTGGCCGACCGCGTGTGCGTGCTGGAGCAGGGCCGCATCGTCGAGCAGGCCGCGACGCGCACGCTGTTCAGCGCGCCCGCGCATCCGTATACGCGCAAACTGATTGCCGCGGTGCCGGATCCGCAGCATCGGCTGGTCGCGGATGCGGCCGGCCGTCAGCCGCTGCTCAGCCTGCAGGCGATGACGATTGATTATGGCCAGCACGGCGTGCTCGATCGGCTGTTGAAACGCGAAGCGAACACGACGCGGGCCGCCAATGCGGTTTCGCTGACGGTGCATCAGGGCGAAATTCTCGGCGTGGTCGGCGAGTCCGGTTCGGGTAAATCTTCACTCGGCAAGGCGATAACCGGCCTGGTGCCGTTCAGTGGCAGCATCGACTTCTGCGGCGCGACGTTATATGGCCGCGCGCAGATGGACCCGGCGTATCGCCGCCGCGTGCAGATGATTTTTCAGCATCCGGATGCGTCACTCAATCCGCGCATGACCGTCGGCGAAATTATCGCCCGTCCGCTGCGGCTGTATGGACTGCCACCGGGAGAAAGCGAGGCGCAGGCGGTGGCGCGTCTGCTGCAGGAAGTGCGGCTGCCTGCGGAATTTGCCAGCCGCTATCCGCACGCGCTGTCGGGCGGGCAAAAACAGCGCGTGGCGATTGCACGCGCCTTCGCTAACCCGCCGGACCTGGTGATTTGCGATGAAATCACGGCGGCGCTGGATGTGTCGGTGCAGGCCACCATTATCGAGCTGCTGCTGGAGCTGCGCCGTCGCTACGGCACGGCGTATCTGTTCATCACCCACGATCTCAATCTCATCCGCCAGATCGCGCATCGCGTGGCGGTGATGTATCGCGGCGATGTGGTGGAAGTGCTGCCCGGCGAGAATATGCGGGCGCAGGCACAGCATCCTTACACCCGTGCACTGCTTGATGCCGTGCACATCCCTGATCTGACCCAATCCGTGGCATAACGAGAAGCGCATGAACCCTGAAGAGTTAATTCATCACATCGATCGTGAATACTGCCTCGCTTTCCTGGCAAAAATGGTGCAGCACAAAAGTTACAGTGCCACCGAGGGCGAACGCGAATTAGCCCGCTATATGGCAGAACAGATGGCGCAGCTGGGGCTGGAAACCGAGCTGCAGCCGGTGGCTGGCGATCGGCTGAACGCCATTGGGCGGCTGGCCGGTAGCGGGGGCGGCCACAGCCTGCTGTTCAACGGCCATCTTGATACTAACCCGGTCACCGAAGGCTGGACCGTCGATCCCTGGGCGGGAAAAATCGACGAGCAGTTTATTTACGGCATCGGCGTTTCTAACATGAAAGCGGGCGATGCCGCCTATTTCTGCGCGCTGAAGACGTTGATTGATGCCGGCGTGAAGCTCAGGGGCGACGTGATCCTCACTTACGTGGTCGGCGAGTTACAGGGCGGCATCGGTACGCTGGCGGCGATTGAGCAGGGCATACGCGCCGACTATTTCATCAATGCCGAACCAACAGATCTACAGGCGCTGACCATGCATGCCGGCTCGCTGATGTTCACCATTGAACTGACCGGCGATACGCGCCATCTGTCAAAGCGTGAGGAGGCGGTCGACGCGATTGCGGCGGCGGTTGAACTGATTCCACAGATCAATAACATCACCTTCAGCGGAGCGAAAAGCGCAGAACACCGCAAAATTAACCGTGGTCATATTGGCACCGTACACGGTGCGCTGGGGCGTGATTTGCAGGAGTGGCGGCCGCCGCAGGTCGCGGATTTTGTCCGCCTGAAAGGCTCCGCCCGCTTTGCGCCGGGGCAAACGGTAGACGGCGTGCTGGCCGACCTGCAGGCCCTGCTGGATGCACTGTGCCAGCGCTATCCGGGCCTGCAGGCGCAGCTGTTCGATGACGGCCTGCGCGATAAACCCACCATGCTGCCGTTTGAGGTGTCGCTGGAATCGCCAATCGTTAAAGCGGTCAATCGCGGCTGGCAGACTGTGCGCGGCACGCCGCAGCCCACCGGGGTGATCACGCCGCCCGCCTTCTACGGTACCGATGCGGCGCACCTGTATCAGCATGCGGGCATGGAGGGCATCGTGTGCGGGCCCGGCGGCAAGTACAACACCATGCCGGACGAGCGCGTCGAGATCAGTGAGTTTCTCGATATGGTGCGCATCTATTTGCTGGCCATCCTCGACATCTGCCAGCCGGTTGAACCGGCGTCATGATCGCCGACGCGCTGTCACGGCTGCGCAGCGCCATGCGCGCCGCCGATATCGAGGTGATGCTGATCGATCATGGCGAACTGCTGGCATGGTTAACCGGTTATACCGTGTCGGAAACGCGTTATCGTGCCTGTCTGGTGCCGTTGCAGGACGAACCATGGATGGTGCTGCGCCAGCTGGATGCCGCGCCGTGCCGCGCGCAGTCACCGCAGCTGGCGATTGACGCGTACCGTGATGAAGACGATCCGTGGCTGGCGGTGGCGCAAAGCCTGACGCGGCGCGGCTATCAGCGGGCGCGGCTGGGCGCGGATTATGCATCCTACGGCATGACGGTGCATAGCTGGCAGCAGCTGGCGCGCCATCTGCCCGGGGTGCGCTGGTGTGAGGTCAGCGGTCTCAGCGACCGGTTGCGCAGCGTTAAATTTCAGGCTGAAATCGCCAGCTTACGCCAGGCCGCCGGCATTGCCGATGCCACGCTGGCTCAGCTGAGTGCGCAGGTGCAGGGCGGCTGGCGCGTGCGTGATGTCGCCGCGCTGGCGGCGGCACAATTTCTGCGGCTCGGTGCTGACAGCGGTGAAACCGGACCGATTGTTATCGCCAGCGGCGACAGCGGATTTTTACATGCCAGCGGCCATGAGCAGCGTCTGCAAGCGGGCGATGTACTGCACGTTGAGCTGATCCCTAAAGTGCGGCACTACAGCGCGCGCCTGATGCGTCCGCTGATTGTCGGTGAAATCTCTGCGGCGCGCGCGGCGCTGGCACAACAGCTGATCGCCATTCAGGATCGCCAGCTACGGGCGATGAAGCCGGGCGTAGCGGCCTGCACGGTGGATGCCGTCGCGCGTGAGGCGGTGCTCAGCGCCGGGCTGCGTGAGGATTACAGCAACATCACCGGTTATGCGCTGGGTCTGTATACGCGCACCCCGCGTCCAAGCGATTTCAGCTGCTGTTTTCATCCTCAGGCGCCGTGGTTACTGGAGGAAAACATGGTGTTTCACATGTATATTTCAGCGCAGGGCCTCGCCTTCAGTGAAACCGTGCGCGTCACGGCACAGGGCGCAGAGCGACTCACCACGCTGCCGCGCCAGCCGTTTACGCTGCCGGCTAACAATTAACAGGATGATGTACAGTGCAGGACGTTGAATTAATCGATTTGGCTGCCACCTTGCCGGGCCTGATTTTTGATCTGAAATACGCCACCGCCGATAACATCGCCGGGTATGCCATTTATCGCGACGCGCAGGCGCTGCTGCATCCGGATGCCGCCGCCGCGCTGCGCCGCAGCAGTGACATCGCCCGGCTGGCGGGGTTCCGCCTGCTGGTGCTGGACGCGTATCGTCCGCAGCAGGCGCAGTGGCACTTGTGGGATGCCTGTCCCGACGCGGATTATGTGGTGCCACCGGCGCGGGGCTCGAATCACAGCCGCGGCGTGGCGATCGATGTGACGCTGGTGGATGAGGCGGGCAACATTCTGGAAATGGGGACCGGGTTTGACGACATGTCTGCTGAGTCGCACCCGTTCCATCCCAACGTGCCGCAGCAGGCGCAGCGCCATCGCCTGTTACTGAACGCCATCATGCTCGGCGGCGGTTTTGTCGGCATGCCCACCGAATGGTGGCACTTTGAACTGCCGGATGCGCAAAACTACCCGCTGCTCAGCGATCGCTTTGCCTGCGTCAGCCGGGCTGATCGCGCTCCTGTGAGTGATATTGCGCGTTAATAATCGCGTTGCTGAAGCGAGGGGGTTCTGAGCCTTCCCGCCTTGACACGCCCTCCGTTCCGACCCCAGAATGCAGCTTGTTCCAAGGGGTGCCCTGTTAGAGGGCTGAGATTCTACCCGCGCGGCTGTCACGGCCGGCAACGTAGTGACCCTCTGAACCTGATCCGGCTAATACCGGCGTAGGGATGTGGAACCGGGGTCACTGCACGCCCTCATTCCCTCTTTGCGCCTTTCTGCGAATTCTGCGCATCACTCAGCCCCTGGCTGGCCGTTATGCCGCAGTCCAAAGAGGGCACCTTCATGACCGAAGCGTCAATCATTGCCGCGCTGCTGGCATTTATGCAGCGCCAGGAAACCACCGAAGCGGATTTCAACCAGCTGGCGCTGCAGCTGTTCGCGTGGCAATTCGAACACAATCTCCCTTACGCCCGTTTCTCCCGCCAGCGCGGCCGTACGCCGCTGACGGTCAAACAGTGGCGGCAGATTCCGGCGGTGCCGATTACGGCGTTTAAAGATCTGACGCTGAGCTGCCGTCCGGCGGCGGAGATTCCCCACATCTTTATGACCAGCGGCACCACGGGGACCGGCCGGGGGCGCAGCTATCACCCCACGCTGGCGGTTTACGATCGCTCGATGCTGATCAATTTCCGCCAGCGCTTTATGGCCGGATATCCGCGCCTGCCGATGGCGATCCTGTTTCCGCACAGCAGCGAGCTGCCCAACTCTTCGCTGGCCCACTATCTGACGCTGGCGATGCAAGAATGTGGCACGCCAGACAGCGAAGTGATGGTGGATGCGCAGGGGCTGAAACTGCCGCGTCTGATCGCCGCGCTGGAGCAGGCGCAGGCCAGCGGCCAACCCTATGCCCTGCTGGGTGCCAGCTACAGTTTTGTCCACCTGCTGGACGAACTGGCGCGTCAGCAGCGGCGTTTCAGGCTGCCGCCGGGCAGCCGCATCCTCGACACCGGGGGTTTTAAGGGCCAGTCGCGTGAAGTTGCGGCGGAAGCGTTTTATAGCGCGCTGCAGCAGACGCTCGGCGTGCCGCGTTCGCACTGCATCAATATGTACGGCATGACTGAACTCAGCACGCAGTTTTACGATGCCGGCAATGAAATCTGCCCGCCGGTGAAATCCGGACCGCACTGGATTCGCACGCGCGTGGTCAATCCGCTGACCGGTGCAGACGTGCCGGAAGGTGAGACAGGCGTACTGGTGCATCACGATCTCGCCCATTTCAATTCTGTTTCCGCCATTCTGACCGAAGATGCCGGCGTGATGGTGCCCGGCGGGTTTCAGCTGCTGGGCCGCGTCGCGGGCGCCGATGCCAAAGGCTGCTCGCTGGCGATGGAATCGTTTCTCGCTGCCGCGCAGGCGCGTGCATGAAACTGTATGCCGGCCATCTGCCGGGCATCCGCCACAGCGAGGTGGCGTGGCACAGCCTGCACTTTGGCCAGCAAGGCAGCACGCTGGAAGTGTGCGTGCCGGTGCTGTCCGAGGCGCAGATTGCCACGCTGGCGGCCAGCGTGCGCGATAACGCGCGCCGCTACCTGCACACCCTGAGCGTAGCGCGCATCACCGCGTTGATTGATGAAGCCATCGCGCGCCTGCTTGACCGTTCGCACCCGTTGCGCCAGCAGGCGGAGCGGTTGCTGCCGCTGGTTACCGGCTATGACGCCGGGATGCTGCGGCTCGGTTTAACCGGCTATCTCAAAACCTTCCGTGAACCGCAGCTGCGGCGTTTTCTGGCGGAGGATTTCGGCAACGTGCAGATGCTGGACGATTTTCAGCCGCGGCCAAAAGGCGGCTTTGCCCGCGCGTTTGGTCCACAGCTGTTGCTGCAGGTCTGGGCCGGCAATGTGCCGGGTTTGCCACTGTGGAGCCTGATAGCCGGCCTGCTGGTGAAGGCGGGAAGCGTGGGCAAAGTGGCGAGCGCTGAGCCGCTGATGGCGGGCTGGTTCGCCCAGCTGCTGGCGGAGATCGATCCGCAGCTGGGCGACTGTCTGGCCGTTGTATGGTGGCAGGGCGGTGATGAACGCACTGAGCAGCAGTGGTTCCGCGAGGCAGACGTGGTGATGGCTTATGGCGGAGAAGCCGCGCTGACGGCGATGCAGCGGCGTCTGCCGCCAGCCACGCGCTTTCTGCCGCATGGCCACAAAATCAGTTTTGGCATGGTGGCGCGGTCGGCGCTGGACGTGCGGCGCGGTACGGCGCTGGCGCGTCAGGTGGCTTACGATGTGATGCGCTATGACCAGGCCGGCTGTTACTCGCCGCAGGCGCTGTTTATTGAGCGCGGCGGCCGGGTGTCGCCGCAGGAGTTTGCTGCTTACCTCGCTCATGAACTTGCCGCGCTGGCACAGCGCTATCCGCGCGCGACGCTGACGCTGGGTGAAAGTCAGGCTGTGGCCGCGTGGCGCAACGCGGAGGAAATGCGTGCGCTGAGCGGTGACCGCACGCTGTACGGTGATGAGCACGATGCCTGGGCGGTGGTGTACGTCGATAAGCCGGAGCCGTTACAACCGGGCGCGCTCGGACGCACGCTGAAGGTGATTGCCGTGGATACGCTGGAGGAGACGGTAAGCTGGGTAGCCGCGCAGCGCGCGTATCTGCAAAGCGTTGGCCTCGCGGCCGCGCCCGAGGTGCTGTTTCGGCTGGCGGCGCAGCTCGGTGCGGCGGGCGTCACGCGCATCACGGCGCTGGGTAACATGACTTCACCGGAGGCGGGCTGGCATCACGATGGCCGTTTTAGCCTGCTGGATCTGGTCACCCTGTGCGAAATCGAACAGGCGGCGGAAACCGCCGCTGAACACTATGCGCCCTATCTTGACTGAGCGGGCGTGGAGAAACGCAATGAAATTCAGCAATCACACCGTGCTGGTGACCGGCGCCAGCCGCGGTATTGGCGCCGCCATTGCCCAGGCCTTTGCCGCCGAAGGCGCGTTTGTCGTGGTCAACTATTTACGTAATCACGACGCCGCTTCGCAGGTAGTCGCGGCCTGTGAAGCACAGGGCGGGGGTGCACTGGCGATTGCCGCCGATGTGACCTGCGCCGCACAGGTAGCCGATATGATGCAGCAGATCGACGCCGCTACCGGGCGACTGGATGTGGTGGTGAACAATGCCTTCGCACCTTATCGCTTCGATCCGGACCAGCGCCCGCGCTTCTGGGAAACGTCCTGGTCCGCTTACCAGACGCAGTTTGATGGCGCAGTGAACGCCTGCTACAACGTGTGTCAGGCGGCCTTGCCGCTGATGCGCCGCCGGGCGCGCGGCAGTATCATCAATCTGGCAAGTGATTTGATCGCCCGGCCGGCGGTGGCTTATCACGACTATATCACCGCAAAAGCCGCGCTGACGGGCTTTAGCCGGACGCTGGCGGCTGAGCTGGGGGCGCTGGGCATTCGGGTGAACTGCGTGGCGCCGGGACTGGTGTATCCCACCGATGCCAGTCAGCATACGCCAGAAGCGGTACGCCATGCGCTGACGGCGCAAACGCCGCTGGGACGACTGGCGCGCGCTGCGGATATCGCCGGGCCGGTGCTGTTTCTGGCATCAGCGTGGAGCGAATTTGTCACCGGCCAGACGCTGTATGTCGATGGCGGGTTGGTGATGCAGGACCATTAAGCCAGGTCGCCAGTCGCTGCACTGGCGACCTGCCACCGCCCTCCCGGTACCTCTATCCGTTATTCCGCCATGCCCACCGTCATGCAGCTATCTGCGCACTGCAGGCAAATTTCAGCACAGGTCTGACAGTGCGGATGCTGGTGCTTCTGGCACTCCCAACCGGCCAGCTGACAGGCCATCGACGTAATGGTACAGAGCTGCTCGCTCAGTTCACTCTGGGCAGCCAGCAGTTGGGCGGTTACGCGACACAGCGCCGCGCACTGCTGATTCAGGCTAATGCAGACGCTCATCTCACTGGCGTCAGCGTCCAGCAGACAAGCCGCCGCACAGTGGTCGCAGGCGGTCGCGCAGCGATAGCACAGCGCGATACAGTCATTGAGTTCAGCGTTCATGGGTTTCCTTAGCGTCAGGGTAAAACGACGCATATGTGAGCCTGAAGAGAGAATTTAGCTAAAACAGAGGTGATATCAAGTGGATAGCGGCGGATTAACCCCGGTAAGGTGCATCGCAGATGCAATTATCCCTTTAATAATGCGGAGTTAGCTAATTGTAAGCTTGTGTATATATCAGCGCCGATAATAAAAACCGCTTAAATAAAAGTGTACAAGTCCGTGTGGCTTGTACAAATATAGCCGCTGCGGATTTGTTAGTTAAATAAGCAATGGTTTAAATTCGTGGTAAATAAACGATGCAATTGAGACATTATAAGCGAAGCGGTAAATGCTGCCGGATCGCTGAAGATTTGATCGATTAATTGTTTTCCAGCGAGAAAATTACTCTCCTGACAAGGTTTATCACGCATTTAAGCGAAGCGTAAACTCAATGTCAGGAGAGTGTGGTGCCAAAGGTTATCGAGGTTAAATCAGTATTAAGAGGGGAAAGTCTTATTTACGACGACTGATCTTTCCTCCCTTCCTGCCGGCTTCAATGGCACGCTGTGGATCGTTCTTAAAGTTACCGCCACTGACCTGACCACCCTTGCGGCCTGCTTCAGCCGCGCGCTCCTTATCGGCTGCGAAGTTGCCTGAACCCCCACGACGTTGCGTCACTTTTTCTTCCTCTTCAGGTTTCTTCTTTGGATCCTTCATTTTTTTCCTCTCAGTTCATACCCGCATGAAGCAAAAATAAATGTAGCGATGTTTTTACCATAATCAAGCCAGGAATAATCTTAACTTTTAATTTACAGCACGTTGGTTGTTTAACTATGAGTCAATTCCAGCTGATTTATTCCGGCAAAACATCTGGGGTGGAATTGTTAACATTTTACTTTCATAAAGGGAAGCATTCTTTTAGCGCCGCTAATGTGATTCGATGAGGTTATGACAATTATCCGCTGTCGCAATTCTTAAAAACCTTTCTTGCACAGCTGCGCTTACTTGCTACGTTTAATTAAGTTGTTCGCCTGGACTTAATTAGCGCTTCGCTTATTTTCAGATAAACAGCCTGAAAGCGATGAGGTAAGAGCGTGCTGCCGGCTCAGTGACGAGCATCCAACGCGGCTGATGTGCCTGGCCGGTGTCACTTTACTTTGGAGCGAAACATGACGAAGGAATCTGTGTATCTGGACTGGCTGCGCGATGCGCATGCTATGGAAAAACACGCGGAAAGCTTGTTGAAAGCGGCGGTGTTGCGCCTGACGGAGCATCCCGCGTTGCAGACGCGCCTTGAGCAGTATCTTGAGCAAAGTCGTGAACAGCAGCAGCAGGTGAAAACGCTGCTGCGCCAGTATGACAGCAGCTGGTCGGTGCTGAAGGAGTCGTTAGGCCGGATGTCGGCGGTCGGTCAGGCCGCCAGCGACATGCTGCAGGATGAAGAGGGCATCCGTGTGGCCGTCAGCAGCTACGTGTTCTGTAACTATAAAATCGCCACCTACTCGACGTTGCTGGTGGCCGCAGAGCAGGCGGAAGAGGGGGAGGATGTCAGGA
>NZ_VOQX01000061.1:0-29820 GCF_016643525.1 Pantoea sp. Morm
TGCCGGCAGACTGGGCGGTGCTGGTGCCGGAAATGACACCGCAGCCGGGCGATATCAGCGTAACGAAAAAAACCTGGGGCGCGTTCCACAATACCGATCTGCACCAGCAGCTGCAGCAGCGTGGCGTAACGCAGGTGGTGGTGTGCGGCATTGCCACCAGTATTGGCGTGGAATCCACGGCGCGTCAGGCATACGAGCTGGGGTACAACGTTACGCTGGCGACTGATGCGATGAGCTGCCTGAACGCTGAAACCCACCACAACAGCATTGAGCGCATCTTCCCGCGCCTCGGCGAAACCGGTACCACTGACGAAATCCTCGCGCTGCTGAACTGATCTTTTCCCTCCAGGGCTGGTGCTGCTGGCCCTTATCTTTGCTGCTCGCTGCCGCGGGTTATTCTGCTGCGCCTCGCTTTCCCTGCCGCCGTTGAGAGTTGGTTGTAACAGCGCTGGTTACTGTCACAGTATGCACAGCAACACGATAACCAATATTTAGCCTGACTTTACGTTTTTATTAACACCAGTGAGCAGCAGGATCAGGTAGAGAAATACAGCGCTATTCTGCTGCAGGGAGGTAGGGATGCTAAAAAAATTAAACGTGCTTTATCTCATCGCCAGTCTGTTTTTTTTGGGCACCGGTATTACTTTAGGTCTGGTGCTGTCACCGTTAATTACCGCGGAAGTGAATGCCACGCAAAAGGAGGTTAATATGGTGAAACAGCAAGCACTATATAGCGGTGAGTTTGATCGCCATCAGCCGGGCAGTGATGCGCTTTACTGGGCCAGCGGCAAGGTCTATCTCAATGAAAACGTTATCGCCTTTGAGGGGGAAATTGCCCCCGGGCCACACTATAAAATTTACCTCACCAAAACTCAGGCGTTTGATCAGCATTCATTTCTGCAAATAAAGCATCAGTCGGCGTTAATTGGCGATTTAAATAACTTTGGTGATTTTATTAAATCGCTGCCGGAAGGCATCGATCCGCAGGAATATTGCGCCGTGCAAATCTGGAGTGAGCAATTTTCGAAATTTGTCGGCTCAGCGCGTTATCGCACCTGAATAAGGCACCGACGTGCGCCGGTGCCCGCTTTAGATTACTGGAAAGCGTAGCTCAGCGTCAGGCCGACGCTGTAATTACGCCCCGGTGCGGGTTCGTAATACCGGCCATTGCTCTCATTAACGATGACTGAGCCGATATAGTGGCGATCGAGCAGATTATCCACGCGGCCAAACAGATCCAGCGTCCAGTTCTGCACCAGCCATTTATAGCCGCTGTTCAGTCCCACCACCGTATACGCCGGCGCTTTGACATCATTCTGGTCGTTGGTCGCAATGTCGCTCAGGTAGCGCAGGTCGCCGCCGGCATACCAGCCTTGCTCCGGCGCGTAGGCCAGTCCGGCGTAGGCCATATTGCGTGCAATACCGGGGATGCGCTTGCCGTCACAGCTGTCGCTGCCGCAGGCGTTACTGCGGTAGCGCGCGTCGAGCAGCGTCCACGCGGCTTTCAGGTGCCAGTCATAGCCAAACTGCTGATCGAGCCCGAGTTCCAGGCCACGGCGGCGCGTCTCACCGGCATTTTTGTAGCTGGTGCGGCCTTCGTAACTGCTGTCTGACACGATCTCGTTTTTGGTATCGGTCTGAAACAGCGCAGCGGTCAGCAGGCCGTTGCCGAGGCGTTTTTTGCTGCCGAGCTCCACGGTATTGCTGGTGGCGGGCTGCAGGTTGAGATTGAGCCCGGCCTGATCCGCCGCGCGGTAGGAGAGTTCATTGAGCGTCGGCGTTTCAAAGCCGCGACCGGCGGAAACATAGGCATTCCAGCCATCATCAATCGCGTATTTCAGCGAGGCCGCAGGCAGCCAGCGATGATAGCGGCGATTACCGCTGTCATCCGGATCGCTGGCGGTCACGTAATAGTCGTTAGCATCGAAATTGACCGTGCTGAAGCGCACGCCGGCGTCCAGCGACCAGCGATCGCTCAGCTGCCACGCGGTCTGCAGATAGGGATCGAGGTTCCACATCAGGTTGCGCTCGTTGCGGCGCAGATCACCCCGCACGCCGTAGTCGGTGGCACCATCACTACGGGTAAAGTTCTGATAGCCTTTGCGCTTCTCGCTCATGGTCTCATAGTCGAGGCCGCCGGTCAGGGTCACCGGCAGCGTCAACAGCGTAGCGCGGTGCGTCCAGCGCGTATCAATGCCCTGGTAGTGGCGCGCCAGTGAAATGACACCACCGGGATAGCCGGCTTTCAGCTGGGTCGCCAGCGGGATGGACTGATACTGGGTGGTTTCGCGCTCACCGGCATAGAGCATCACGCTGAGATCGTCGTTGTCGCTCATCTGGCGCTGGTAGTGCAGGCCCGCCTGGGTCTGGTCGACGGTTTTACGCGCGTTGTACAGCGTGACGTTGCTGGCCACCTGGCGCGGATTATCACGCCACTGATCCGGCGTCAGGCCGCCCGGATCCTGCGCCTCAACGTGAACGCTGTTGAACAGCAGCGTCAGGGTGCTGACATCGTCAATGCGCACGCCAAGCCTGGCATTGCCGAGGTTTTTCTGCGCGGCGCTGTGGTCACGATAGCCGTGCGTGGTGAAGCGCGAAGCCGACACCGTATAGTCAACATCGCCGGCATGGCTGCCATCACCGGTGGCACCGCTCGCTTTCACGCTGTTGCGCCAGCTGCCGTAGCTGCCGTACCAGCTGCTGGCTTCCAGCGTGGTCGGCTGCTGGCCGCGCTGGGTTTCCACATTGATCACGCCGCCCGATGCGTTACCGTACAGCGCAGAGAACGGGCCGCGCAGCACTTCCACGCGATCGATGGAACCGATATCGATATTCGAGGTTTGCCCCTGGCCATCCGGCATGCTGGCCGGAATGCCATCGACGTACATTCTGATGCCACGCACGCCGAAGGTGGAACGCGAGCCAAAGCCGCGCACCGAAATCTGCAGGTCCTGCGAATAATTCTGGCGGTTCTGGATTTGCAGACCGGGCACGCTGGTGAGGTTTTCAGACAGGTTAACGCGCGGTGCGGCGTGGCGCATATCGTCGCCGCTGACAACGCTGACCGCCGCCGGAGTATCCAGCTCAGAAAGTCCACTGGCCGCGGGCGCGGCGCTCACCACCAGGGTATTGCTGGCATTGTCCGCCGCCAGGAGCGGCAACGGCAGGAGTGCAGGCAGCATCAGCAACGGCGCCTGTCGCAAAAGAGCAATTTTCATTTTAATAACCGTAAAAGACGTGAAATGAACCAATCGGGACATTTATCGCGCGTATGTTAATCGTTTTAGCGCGGGTTTGAAAAGCGTTAATAGTAGGGCAGAACCCTGTTAAGTGTGGCGTGAAAAATGTCCTTTCACCGCACCTCTGGCCTGGCTGTTAGCCCCAATTTCTGTCAGTGTGATCGTTTTGCCTGCGGTAAGAAGAAGGAGAAAACATGAGTCAGCAACCTGTAGTGGCGGTACTGGGATTAGGCGCGATGGGACACGCATTTGCCGCCAATCTGTTGAAGAAGGGCTTTACCGTGCGCGGCTGGAACCGCACCCGTGCCAAAGGTGAAGATCTGGTGGCCGCAGGCCTGACGCTGAGCGACAGCGCCGCGCAGGCTGTGGAAGGCGCAGACGTGGTGATTGCCATGCTGGCGGACGGCGCTACCACGCGCGCCACGCTTAACCAGGTGCAGAACGCACTGCAGCAGGGGGCTACCGTGGCGCAGATGGGCACCATCGGTGTTGAAGCGACCGACGCGCTGATCGCCGGGCTGGCGGCCGCACGGCCAGACGTGGTGTTTATTGATGCGCCGGTCTCCGGTACCAAAGCGCCGGCTGAAAACGCGCAGATTCTGGTGATGGCCAGCGGCGACCGGCAGCGCGCCCAGGCGGCGGAGCAGGTGTTCGCCGCGATTGGTAAAGGGACGCAGTGGCTGGGGGCCGCCGGTGCCAGCTCGCGCATGAAGCTGGTGGTGAATAGCTGGCTGATTGGCCTGATGCAGAGTCTTGCCGAAAGCACCCGGCTGGCAGAGCAGTTTGGTTTCACTACCGACGATCTCTGGCAGGTGCTGGAAGGCGGTCCGCTGGCAGCGCCGTACGCCAAAATGAAACTCGGCATGATTGCCAGCGGCGACTTTACGCCGCAGATGCATCTGATCTGGGCGCTGAAGGATGCGCGGCTGGCGCTGGACGCGGCCGGCGACACCTCGCTGCCGGCGCTGGAAAACATCGTCGATGTCTGGCAGCAGGCGGTCGATGCCGGTTACGGCGAGCAGGATCTGGCGGCGGTTTATCAGTACCTGAAACGCTAAATGAGTCAGCGGCTCGACTTTGACTTCTCGCAGCGTCCGCTGGTGCCGTATGCGCATGATTACGCGCACGGCGATGCGGAGCCGTGGCACTATCACCACTGCGCGCAGCTGATACATACTTTGAGCGGCGTGGTGAAAGTGGAAACGCAACACGGCAGCTGGATTGTGCCGCCCAGCCGCGGCGTGTGGCTGCCGGCCGGCACGCGTCATGCGCTGCACATCGTTGGCAGCGTGGCGGCGCGCACGCTGTTTGTCGATCCGCTGGCGCGCGCCGATCTGCCCGCCAGCTGTCAGGTGGTGCAGATATCGCCGCTGCTGCGGGAGCTGATTGTCAGCGCGCTCACGCTGCCGGAGCATTACGCGTCTGGCAGTCGCGCCGAGCGCATTTACGAGCTGATTCTCGATGAAATTCGCGTGATGGACGTGCTGCCGTTTGGCCTGCCACTGCCACACAGCGACCGGCTGCTGGCGCTGTGCCAGCAGATTCAGCAGGCGCCGGGCGAGAGCTGGACGCTGGCGCGCGCGGCGGCGCAGCTGTGTGTGGCGGAACGCACGCTGGCGCGCCATTTCAGTCGCGAAACCGGTTTGCAGTTTAGCGACTGGCTGCGGCGTGCCCGGCTGAGCGTGGCGCTGACCCGGCTGGCACAGGGCGATACGGTGTTGGCCGTGGCGCTCGATCTCGGCTACGACAGCCCGAGCGCCTTCAGCGCCATGTTTCGTCGCGTGCTGGGCGTTACGCCAGCGAACTACTTTCCGGCGGCAGAAAAGCGCCCGCCGCGTTAAGCAATGCCTGCAGCGAAGCGCGCGTCACGTCATTATCAATACCCACCCCCCACGCACGCTCGCCACGGGGCGTAATGCAGCTGATATAGCACACCGAACGGCTGTCGCTGCGTTTGCCCAGCGTGTGTTCATGGTAATCCTCAATGGTTACGGCCAGATCGTAGCGCTGACGCAGCGCGGCGACCGCCGCTGACAGCAGACCGTTGCCGCGCCCTTCCAGGGTTAGCTGCTGCGGACCCTGCTGCAGGCGCGCTTTAATCCGCGTCTCGCCCTGATCATCGCTATGGCTCTCCGCCTGCAGCAGGCGACACCGCGGCTGTTGCAGGCCGTACAGCTGACAGAACAGCTGCCACAGCGCGTGGTGCGTCATCTCCTGGCCGTGAGCATCAGTCTGCTGCTGCACGCAGCGGCTGAAATCCTGCTGCAGGCCGCGCGGCAGTTGCAGGCCGTGATTTTGTTCCAGCAGCCAGGCGGCACCGCCTTTACCGGACTGGCTATTCACGCGGATCACCGCTTCATAGCTGCAGCCGATGTCCAGCGGATCGAGCGGCAGGTAGGGCATTTGCCATACCACTTCATTACGCGCGCTGCGTTCGGCAAAGCCTTTGCGAATGGCATCCTGATGCGAGCCGGAGAAGGCGGTAAACACCAGTTCGCCGGCGTAAGGATGGCGCGGATGGACCGGCAGCTGGTTACAGCGCGTCACCACTTCCAGCACCTCGCGCATATCGCTAAAGTCCAGCTCAGGCGTCACGCCCTGGGTATAGAGATTCAGCGCCAGTGTCACCAGATCGACGTTGCCGGTGCGCTCGCCGTTACCAAACAGACAGCCTTCAACGCGATCGGCCCCGGCCAGCAGCGCCAGCTCGGCGCAGGCGATGCCGGTGCCGCGATCGTTATGCGGATGGACGCTGATGGCCACCTGCGAGCGCTGGCTGAAGTGGCGACAGAAATACTCGATCTGGTCGGCATAGACGTTGGGCGTGTTGACTTCCACCGTGGCGGGCAGGTTGATGATCATCGGCCGCTGCGGTCCCGGCTGCCAGATGGCGGCGACCGCTTCACAGATTTCCAGCGCAAACTCCGGCTCGGTAAAGCAGAAAGTTTCCGGCGAGTACTGAAAGGTCCAGCGCGTGGCGGGCTGCGCCGCACAGCGTGCGCGGATTTGCCGCGCGGCGGCGCAGGCCAGCTCGACGATTTCAGCTTTGCTCTGACGAAATACGCGCTCACGGAACAGCGGGGCGGTGGCGTTATACAGATGGACAATCGCCTGCGGCGCGTCACGCAGCGCTGCAAAGGTGCGATCGATTAAATCGCCGCGCGCCTGGGTTAATACCTGAATAGTGACGTCGTGAGGGATGTGCTGCTGTTCAATCAGCAGGCGCACAAAGTCATAATCGGTTTGCGAGGCGGCGGGAAACGCCACTTCAATCTCTTTAAAGCCGCAGCGCAGCAGCAGTTGCCAGAATGCTAATTTGCGCGCGCTGTCCATCGGCGTAGCCAGCGCCTGATTGCCATCGCGCAAATCGGTTGAGAGCCAGCGTGGCGTGCGGGTGATCTGGCGTGACGGCCACTGGCGATCCGCCAGATTGATGACAGGCCACGGGCGATATTTTTCAGCAGGTTGAGTCAGCATGAGGGTCTCCTTGAGGTCTGCCTGTAGTCTGCAGTAACCTGCCGGACGCGGCTCACGCATAGCTGACAACCCGGCGTGCAAAACTGACAGCTGCCGCAGCGATACCCGTCAGTTAAACCCTACTGTGCTTCGATGCCGTGTTTTTTCATCATCGCGCGCAGCTGATGATAAGTGACGCGCAACAGTTCAGCGGCGCGGCGCTGGTTGTATCGCGCCTGTTGCAGACTGGCTTCGACCAGGGCGCACTCCTGCTGGTTTTGCCACTGGCGTAAATCCAGCGGCAGCGCCGGCAGGGCGTTTTCACGCTGTTCTGCTGCTGGCTCTGTTATCGCAGGAGCGCTGCGTGGCGCAAACGGATTGATGATGATGGTGTCGAGCGCCTGTTCGGTGCTGTGATGACGGTACACCGAGCGCTCCACCACGTTTTTCAGTTCACGCACATTGCCCGGCCAGCTGTGCTGCAACAGGGTGAGCTGAGCGCGCTCGCTAAAGCCGGGAAACAGCGCCAGGCCCAGCTCGCGGCACATCTGAATGGCAAAATGCTCGGCCATCACCAGGATATCGCTGCGGCGCTCGCGCAGCGGCGGCAGCTGGACAACATCGAACGCCAGGCGATCGAGCAGGTCGGCGCGAAAACGGCCGGCGGCGGCCAATGCTGGCAGATCCTCGTTGGTGGCGCACACCAGCCGCACGTTAACCTGCAGCGACTGATTGCCGCCAACGCGTTCCAGCTGGCCATACTCAATCACGCGCAGCAGTTTCTCCTGCACCAGCATCGGCGCAGTGGCAAGCTCATCCAGAAACAGCGTGCCACCATCGGCGCGCTCAAAGCGGCCAAGGTGGCGCTTCTGGGCACCGGTAAAGGCGCCGGCTTCATGGCCGAACAGCTCGGAATCCAGCAGGTTTTCATTCAGCGCGGCACAGTTGAGTGAAATAAACGGCCCCTGCCAGCGGTCGGAAAGGTAGTGCAGGCGGCTGGCGATCAGCTCTTTACCGGTACCGCGTTCGCCAGTCACCAGCACCGGTTTTTCCAGCGGTGCCAGTTTCGATACCTGTTCCAGCACCTCTAAAAAGTTATTCGACTCGCCCAGCAGATTGTCTTTACCGTTTGCCATGATGAAATTCACCACTGATTAATTAATTTCACTACCTTAACGGATTGCGCCGCGCGTGTAAAACAGCCAAACCCAGTAAAATCAGCCTGTTAAAAACTGGCACGCATTTTGTATTAGTCATGAGCGTAAAGACATGACAACCAGAGGAACATCATTATGGGTATTTTTTCTCGTTTCGCCGATATCGTGAACGCTAACATCAACTCGCTGCTGGAGCGTGCCGAAGATCCGCAGAAACTGGTACGCCTGATGATTCAGGAAATGGAAGACACGCTGGTGGAAGTACGTTCCACCTCGGCCCGCGCGCTGGCAGAAAAGAAACAGCTGCTGCGCCGTATTGAGCAGGCCGAAATTCAGCAGGCGGAATGGCAGGAAAAAGCTGAGCTGGCGCTGAGTAAAGAGAAAGAAGATTTAGCCCGTTCGGCGCTGATTGAGAAACAGAAGCTGACCGATTTGATCGCTGCGCTGCAGCAGGAAGCCAGCCACGTTGAAGAGACGCTGGATCGCATGAAAGGCGAGATTGGCGAGCTGGAGAAAAAACTCAGTGAAACCCGCGCTCGCCAGCAGGCCCTGACGCTGCGTCACCAGGCGGCTTCATCGTCACGCGATGTGCGTCGTCAGCTCGACAGCGGCAAGCTGGATGAGGCGATGGCACGCTTCGAATCTTTTGAGCGCCGCATCGATCACATGGAAGCAGAAGCGGAAAGCCAGCGCTTCGGTAAAAGCAAAACGCTGGACCAGCAGTTTGCCGATCTGAAAGCCGATGACGAAATCAGCCAGCAGCTGGCTGCGCTGAAAGCCAAAATGAACCGCAGCGAGTGATCGCCCCGGGCCTGCTAACGGGCCCGGATTGCCGGGTGTACTGAAAAAGGAGAGTCAATGAGCGCACTATTTCTGGCCATACCGTTAACGATCTTCGTGCTGTTTGTGGCACCGATCTGGTTATGGCTGCACTACAGCAACAAACGCAACGGCGGGGCGCTTTCGTCCGGTGACCTGCAGCGCCTGCAGCAGCTTACGCAGGAAGCGCGCCGCATGCGTGACCGGGTCGAGGCGCTGGAAGCGATCCTCGATGCCGAACACCCAAACTGGAGGCAGCCATGATGAACGGACGCAAACTGTGGCGTATTCCGCAGCAGGGCAAAGTGCGCGGCGTGTGTGCCGGGCTGGCCGAGTACCTGGACATTCCGGTGCGGCTGCTGCGTGTGATTGTGGTGCTGTCACTGTTTTTCGGTCTGTTTATGATCACCGTGACCGCCTATTTTATCCTTGGCTACGTGCTGGATGAAAAACCGCTGGACGCACCCTCTGAGCGCACACCAACGGCGCGCGAACTGCTGGATGAGCTGGAGAACACGCTCACCGCCGATGAGCGTAACGTACGCGATATCGAGTGTTACGTGACCTCAGAAACCTTCAGCGTGCGCAGCCGTTTCCGCCAGATTTAATCCCTGTTGCGGGCCCGTCAGCGGGTCCGCTGCTCTAAGAGAGGCGCTATGCATACGCAACGTTTAACTGCTCTGCGCCGCCGCGCAACGCCTGCGTTGAAGTCGGCGGGAAAATTCATCATCATCAGTGCAGTAACCTATGCGCCCGGCGGCCTGGCCGGCTGGGCAGTGAAATCGGTGGCGCGCCGTCCGCTGCGCCTGTTGCTGGCGGCCGCCCTGGAACCGTTGCTGAGTAAGGCGTTTAACCGCCTGTCGGCACGTTTCATCAGGGAGAGCGATGAAAAGACTGCAAAATGAGTTGATGGGGCTGATGAACCGCGGCGTGGATCGTCATCTGCGCCTCGCCGTCACCGGCCTGAGCCGCAGCGGCAAAACCGCCTTTATCACCTCGCTGGTTAACCAGCTGCTCAATGTCCACAGCGGCGCGCGTCTGCCGCTGTTTTCCGTGGTACGCGAAGAGCGGCTGCTGGGCGTGAAGCGCGTGCCCCAGCGTGAGCTGGGTACGCCGCGCTTTACCTATGACGAAGGGCTGGCCCAGCTGTACGGCACGCCGCCGATGTGGCCGACCCCGACGCGCGGCGTCAGCGAGATGCGCCTTGCGCTGCGCTACCGGCCGGATCAGTCTCTGCTGCGTCATTTCAAAGATACCGCCACCCTTTACCTCGAAATTGTCGATTATCCCGGCGAGTGGCTGCTCGATCTGCCGATGCTGGCGCAGGATTATCTCAGCTGGTCACGCCAGATGGTCGGCCTGCTGCAGGGCGATCGTCAGCAGTGGGCCGCGCGCTGGCACAGCCTGAGCGCCGATCTCGACCCGTTCGCGCCCGCCGATGAAAACCGCCTGGCGGAGATCGCCGCGGCCTGGACCGACTACCTGCATCAGTGCAAAACCGAAGGATTGCACTTCATCCAGCCGGGACGTTTTGTGTTGCCGGGTGACATGGCTGGCGCGCCGGCACTGCAGTTTTTCCCGTGGCCCAACGTCGATGATCAGCAGGCCGGTAAGCTGCTGCAGGCACCGGCCGGCAGCAATTTCGCCATGCTGCAGCAGCGTTTCCACTACTACTGTCAGCATGTGGTGAAAGGGTTTTATAAAAATCACTTCCTGCGCTTCGATCGTCAGATCGTACTGGTCGATTGCCTGCAGCCGCTCAACAGTGGACCGCAGGCGTTCAATGATATGCGGCTGGCGCTGACCCAGCTGATGCAAAGTTTTCACTATGGCCAGCGCACGCTGTTCCGTCGTCTGTTCTCGCCGGTCATCGATAAGTTGCTGTTTGCCGCCACCAAGGCCGATCACATCACCGCCGATCAGCACGCCAATATGGTGTCGCTGCTGCAGCAGCTGGTGCAGGACGCGTGGCAGAACGCCGCGTTTGAAGGCATCAGCATGGATTGTCTAGGGCTGGCGTCAGTGCAGGCGACCGAGAGCGGGCTGGTGGATCATCGCGGAGAAAAATTACCGGCGCTGCGCGGTCATCGCCTCGCCGACGGTGAACCGCTGACCTTTTACCCGGGCGAAGTACCGCCGCGCCTGCCGGGCAACAGCTTCTGGCAGCAGCAGGGGTTTCAGTTTGAACAGTTCCGGCCGCAGCAGCTGGATGTCGACCGGCCGTTGCCGCATATCCGCATGGATGCTGCGCTGGAATTTTTACTGGGAGATAAATTGCGATGAGCGATGAAACGCCACTCAAACCACGGATAGATTTTGCCCGCCCGTTGCAGGAGCCTGTGGAGCCGACCCTGCGCGCGGCACACACCTTTAGCAGCGACGCGCAACAGGGGTTTCTGGTGACGCCTGACGCGGAGCCGCTGGAAGAGGGCGCCGGCGAGAAAGTAGTGGAAGCCGCGCTGCGGCCGAAGCGCAGCCTGTGGCGCAAAATGGTGGGCGTCGGGCTGGGTATCTTTGGCATCAGCGTGGTGGCGCAGGGCGTCCAGTGGCTGCACGATGCCTGGCTGACGCGCGACTGGTTTGCACTGGGCAGCGGTGTAGCCGGTGGGCTGATTGTCGCCGCCGGCGCGGGCGCGCTGATTGGCGAATGGCGTCGGCTGTATCGTCTGCGTCAGCGGGCGGAAGAGCGTGACGTGGGCCGTGAACTGCTGAACAGCCACGGCATTGGCAAAGGCCGGGCGTTCTGTGAAAAGCTGGCGCGCCAGGCGCAGCTGGATCAGGCGCATCCGGCACTGCAGCGCTGGCACGCGGCACTGCACGAAACCCATAACGACCGCGAAATTGTCACGCTGTATGCCCAGCTGGTGCAGCCGGTGCTGGACCGGCAGGCGCGGCGCGAAATCAGCCGCCACGCGGCAGAATCGACGCTGATGATTGCCGTCAGCCCGCTGGCGCTGGTGGACATGGCGTTTATCGCCTGGCGCAACCTGCGGCTGGTGAACCGCATCGCGGCCATCTACGGCATTGAACTTGGCTACTTCAGTCGCATCCGGCTGTTCCGGCTGGTATTGCTGAATATGGCGTTTGCCGGTGCGTCAGAGCTGGTGCGTGAGGTGGGCATGGACTGGATGTCGCAGGATATCGCCGCCCGTCTCTCGGCGCGTGCGGCGCAGGGCATCGGTGCCGGGCTGCTCACCGCCCGGCTGGGGATCAAAGCGATGGAATTATGCCGTCCGCTGCCGTGGCTGGCGGAGGACAAACCGCGGCTCGGCGATTTCCGTCGTGAACTGGTGGGTCAGCTTAAAGAATCGCTGGCCAAAAGTGGTGAGAAAGCAGGTCAGGCTGCTAAATAATCTCACCTTGTCTGCCTTTCACGCTGCCGATGGCGTGAAAGGTAAAATTATCTGTGCTCAGCGTGATTTCTGGCGGGATTATTGTTGGTTGTTCCGCTACACTTCTCTTCGTCACCTGCCTCAGAGTGTCAACTTTTCATGACAGAACCCTTCTGAGGCGCTGCAAGTTAGCGTATTATCTCTAAAATCAAAACCTGACTAAGGCTCATCGCAATGCGTTTGGAAGTTTTCTGCCAGGACCGTATCGGTCTGGCGCGCGAGCTACTCGACCTGCTGGTTGCCCGTAATATTGACCTGCGCGGCATTGAAATTGCCTCGCTGGGCCGCATCTACCTCAACTTTTCTGCGCTGGAATTTGACGCATTCAGCAACCTGATGGCGGAGATTCGCCGTACACCGGGCGTGACAGATGTCCGCACCGTGTCCTTTATGCCGTCTGAGCGTGAACATCGCGCGCTGAGCGCGCTGCTGGTGGCGATGCCCGAGCCGGTGTTCTCCCTCGACCTGAAAGGTAAAGTCGAACTGGCGAATCCGGCGGCGCAGAACCTGTTTAACCTCGACGAACAGAAGATCCGTAATCAGAACGCCGGCACGCTGATTGCCGGTTTTAATTTCCAGCGCTGGCTGGAGAGTGAACGTGTTGACGCGCAGGCGCAGCATGTGGTGATCCAGGGGCGTGATTTCCTCATGGAAGCGCGCCCGATCTATCTGGCGCAGGAAGATGAGCAGAACGACCAGCCGGTAGGCGCGATGATCACCCTGAAATCCACTGCGCGCATGGGGCGGCAGTTGCAGAATCTCAGCGTCACCGATGACTCCGAATTCGATCACATCGTGGCGGTGACGCCGAAAATGCGTCAGGTGATCGACCAGGCGCGCAAGCTGGCGATGCACGATGCGCCGCTGCTGATTGTCGGCGACACCGGCACCGGTAAAGATATGCTGGCGCGCGCCTGCCATCTGCGCAGCGCACGCGGTAAAAAACCGTTCCTGGCGCTCAACTGCGGCTCGATCCCGGATGACGTCGCTGAGAGCGAGCTGTTTGGTCACGCGGCGGGCGCGTATCCCAACGCGCTGGAAGGCAAGAAGGGCTTTTTTGAGCAGGCGAACGGCGGCTCGGTGCTGCTGGATGAAATCGGCGAGATGTCGCCGCGCATGCAGACCAAACTGCTGCGCTTCCTGAACGATGGCACCTTCCGCCGCGTCGGCGAGGATCATGAAGTGCATGTGGATGTGCGCGTGATCTGCGCCACGCAAAAGAATCTGATTGAGCTGGTGCAGCGCGGTGAGTTCCGCGAAGACCTGTTCTATCGTCTGAATGTGCTGACGCTGAATCTGCCGCCGCTGCGCGAACGTCCGCTGGATATTCTGCCGCTTACCGAAATGTTTGTGGCGCGCTTCGCCGATGAGCAGGGACTGCCGCGCCCGCGTTTGTCACCGCAGCTGACGCCGTTCCTGACACGCTATAACTGGCCGGGCAACGTGCGCCAGTTGAAAAATGCGCTGTATCGCGCGCTCACGCAGCTGGAAGGTTATGAACTGCGCCCGCAGGATATCGTGCTGCCGGAGCAGGCGCTGGATGTGTCGCTGGGCGAAGAGGCAATGGAAGGGTCGCTGGATGAAATCACCAGCCGTTTTGAGCGTTCAGTGCTGACTCGTCTCTATCTGTCGTATCCCAGCACGCGTAAACTGGCGAAACGTCTTGGGGTGTCACACACCGCGATCGCCAACAAGCTGCGCGAATATGGCCTCGGTCAGAAACGCAGCGAAGGCGAATAATCCGCGTTCTGCATCAACAAGCCGTCTGTGACAGACGGCTTTTTTATCAGCAATAGCCTTACTTCAGCGCGGCCAGTGCCGCTTCATAGTTTGGCTCTTCGGTGATTTCATTCACCAGCTCGCTGTACAGCACCTTGTCGTTCTCATCCAGCACCACCACCGCGCGGGCAGTCAGGCCTTTCAGCGGGCCATCGGCGATCGCGACGCCGTAATTTTCAATAAATTCTGCACCGCGCAGCGTAGACAGCGTCACTACGTTATTGACGTTCTCGGCGCCGCAGAAGCGCGATTGCGCAAAAGGCAGATCGGCAGAGATGCACAGCACCACGGTGTTGTCAGCTTCGCCAGAACGCTCGTTGAATTTGCGCACCGACGCGGCGCACACGCCGGTATCAATGCTTGGGAAAATGTTCAGAACTTTGCGTTTGCCTGCATACTGAGAAAGGGACACATCACTGAGATCTTTCGCTACCAGGTTGAACGGTTTTGCCTGCTCGCCAGCCTGCGGGAAGTGGCCGGCAACCGGCACCGGATTGCCCTGAAAGTGAACATTCTGCGACATACAATTTCCTTTTAACGATGAAAAATCTGGCGTTAACCCCACCAGAACAGGTATAGCGTTTGTTTATGACATAAATTTTAAGGGTTTACGAGCCTAATTCAACGTGGAGCTGCACCAGCACGTTATGACGTCATGGATTTGAGGAGTCAGTATGAGAACAGTGAAAAGTTATCCGGAAGCCTGGCCGCTGCACTCGCCGTTTGTGATTTCGCGCGGCAGCCGCACCGAGGCGCACGTGGTGGTGGTGGAGATTGAGCAGGATGGCCTCAAAGGGATTGGCGAGGCCACGCCCTATGCGCGCTATGGCGAAAGTGAGGCTTCGGTGCTGCAGCAGATTGCTTCACAGCTCGGTGCGTTACAAAACGGCATGACGCGTGCGGCGCTGCAACAGGCGTTGCCGGCCGGTGCCGCGCGCAACGCGATTGATTGCGCGCTGTGGGATCTGGAGCGCCAGCAGCAGCGCACCAGCCTGGCGGCGCTGTGTGAGGCGGTGCCGGCACAGGAGATCGTCACGGCGCATACCGTCAGCATTGATACGCCAGAAGCGATGGCCAGCAGCGCGCTGGCGCTGTGGCAGCACGGCGCGCGCCTGCTGAAAATTAAGCTGGATAACCATCTGATCAGCGAACGGCTGGTGGCGATTCGCAGTGCGGTGCCGGACGCCACGCTGATCGTCGATGCCAATGAGTCCTGGCAGGCAGAAGGGCTGGCGGCACGCTGCCAGCTGCTGGCGGATTTACAGGTGGCGATGCTGGAGCAGCCGCTGCCTGCCGCGCAGGATGCGGCGCTGGCCCATTTTATCCATCCGCTGCCGATCTGTGCGGATGAGAGCTGCCACACGCGCGACAGTCTGGCAGCCCTGCACGGGCGCTATGACATGGTGAATATCAAACTGGATAAAACCGGTGGGCTGACCGAAGCGCTGGCGCTGGCCACGGCCGCGCGCGCGCAGGGATTTGCCATCATGCTGGGCTGTATGTTATGTACTTCGCGCGCCATTCGCGCCGCGCTACCGTTAACGCCGCAGGCCACGTTTGCTGACCTCGACGGTCCGACGTGGCTGGCGGCCGATGTGGAACCGTCGCTGCACTTCTCGCATGGCGTGCTTAAGACGACGGCTGCCAGCGCAGCAGGTTGATCATCGCATCGAGATACACCTCGGTGGCTTCGTCCACCGAGATGGCCGGCATTTCGGCGGTAATGCAGGGCAGACTGAGATCGGCGCACCAGCTGCCAAACGAGCCCGGCGTGGCGTAGCCGACGCTGCTCACCACCGGCAGACCGGTTTGTTCCGCCAGCCAGCTGGCCAGCGGGCTATGGTGCGGATCGTCAATACAGGCCAGCGGTTCGTGCCAGGAGACGACCCAGCGCGGCCGGATACGATGAATCAGCTGGCACAGTGCGGCGGTTTCCGGCTCTGACGCTGGTGCGTTTCCGGTTGAGAGCAGCACATCGCGCGCGTCGGCCATGCTGTTCCAGCGATAGACGGTATCGCCCGCTTGCCAGTTGGCGGCAGGGAAGTTGCGGTTGAGATCAACACCGTTGACATTGGCGCGCAGCCCGAGCTGGCAGCCATCCGGATTGACCGCCAGAATCACATGATGACGCCGCAGCGTGTCCGGCAGCGTGCGCATGGCGGCAGAGAGCGTGGCCACCGCCGCGTTTTCATCGCCGTGGGTGCCGGCAATAATCAGTCCGCTGTCCTCGTCAGCCGCCGGTGCCGGAAACCACAGCAGCGGCGCACCCAGCACCGAATGTCCATACTGTTGCCAGACGGCGTCCAGCTTACCGCGCAGCGGGCGCGGGTGGTGTGTCGACATAACCTTCCTCTCTGTCATGCATCGCGTTCAGCCGCAAAAATTGTGAGCTGCAATCCAGCCTCAACATAACGGTAAACAGCAGACGGGGAAATAGCTATTTATCAATCAGCGATTTGCGATAAAGTGCGAAAAGTTGCTGGCGACGCATTGGTTTGGCCGTCGCCCTTTTTCGGGTCAAGGAGTCGTGATGAAACTAACTTTCCGCACCACGCTGGCCGCGCTCATCATCAGCAGCGCTCTCTCATCCGCCTATGCCGCCAGTGTGCCAGCCGGCGCGCAACTGGCCAGCAGCCAGGAAATCGTCCGCCATATCAAAGATGAACCGGCCTCGCTTGATCCGCTCAAAGCGGTCGGTCTGCCGGAGATTCAGGTGCTGCGCGATCTGTTTGAAGGACTGACCAACCAGGATGCGCAGGGCAAAATCGTGCCGGGCGTTGCGCAGAGCTGGAGCAGCAATGACAATAAAACCTGGCTGTTTACGCTGCGCAAAGATGCGCGCTGGTCCAGCGGTGAACCGGTGACCGCACAGGATTTTGTCTACAGCTGGCAACGCCTGGTCGATCCCAAAAATAGCTCGCCTTTCGCCTGGTTTGCCGCGCTGAGCGGCATTGAGAATGCTGAAGCCATCACCAAAGGTCAGATGAGCCCGGACAAACTGGGCGTGGTGGCGACCGATGAAACGCACCTGAAGGTGACGTTGTCACGTCCGCTACCGTGGTTCCCCAGCATGGTGGCTAACGTGGCGATGTTCCCGGTGCCGCAAAAGGTCATCGCGCAAAACGGCGATGGCTGGACTGCGCCGGGTAAACTGGTGGGCAACGGCGCTTATCAATTGCAGGAGCGCGTAGTTAACGAAAAGATTGTGCTGGTGCGCAACCCGCACTACTGGGATAACGTCCATTCGGTGCTGACGAAAGTGACCTTTATTCCCATCAATGAAGAATCCAGCGCCACTAAGCGTTACCGCGCCGGGGATATCGATATCACGGAATCCTTCCCGAAAAATATGTACGGCCTGCTGAAAAAAGAGTTGCCGGGGCAGGTGTATACGCCGGATCAGCTTGGCACCTACTATTACGCGTTTAATACCCAGAAAGGGCCGACGGCGGATGTGCGGGTGCGTAAGGCGCTGTCATGGAGCATTGACCGCCGCATTATCGCGGAAAAAGTGCTGGGCACCGGCGAGAAACCGGCCTGGCACTTCACACCGGACGTCACCGCCGGCTTTACGCCGCAGCAGAGCTATCTGCAGCAGCACAGCCAGCAGGAACTGAATGCGCAGGCCAAAGCCCTGCTGACCGCCGCCGGTTACGGCCCGGCTAAACCGCTGCACCTGACGCTGCTGTATAACACCTCTGAAAGTCACCAGAAGATTGCGATTGCGGTGGCCTCGATGTGGAAAAAGAATCTCGGCGTTGACGTGACATTGCAGAACCAGGAGTGGAAAACCTATATCGACAGCCGCAACAGCGGTAATTTCGATGTGATTCGCGCTTCCTGGGTGGGCGATTACAATGAGCCATCGACCTTCCTCAGCCTGCTGACCGCCAGCCACAGCGGCAATATTTCCCGCTTCAGCAACGCGGAATATGATGCGGTGTTGAGTAAGGCCAGCAATGAAACCAGCGTGGCGGCGCGCAATGCCGATTACAACAAAGCCGAGCAGATCATCGCTGACCAGGCGCCGATTGCACCGATCTACCAGTACACCAACGGGCGGCTGATCAAGCCGTGGGTCAAGGGCTATCCCATCACTAATCCGGAAGACGTTGCCTACAGCCGGGAATTGTGGATTGAAAAGCACTGACGCTGAACCGCCACGGAGGGCGGTGAACGACCCGGTTGCGCTGTCATTTTTACTCACACCCTGGTAATTGCAACTGTCCCGCGCCGCGCTAGACTGTATCGTATTGTTTTTGCTAGTGAGGCGAGTACGTGAACGTCATTGAAGGAAAAGCGCTGCAGGTGTCGGATGCGATTGTCGCCTGCCAGTTCGACGGCAAGGGTGGCGTTATCGCCATTGAAGATAAAGATGTCATCAACTGCGAGCGTCACTGCTGGCTACACCTGAACTATACCCAGCGGCAAAGCGCCGACTGGTTGCAGCACACGCCGCTGATCCCAGATGCGGTGCGGGATGCGCTGGCCGGTGACAGCATGCGACCGCGCGTGACGCGTCTCGGTGACGGCTTTATGATCGTGCTGCGCAGCGTGAATCATAACGCCGATTCGCGCCCGGACCAGCTGGTGGCGATGCGGGTATTTATCAATGACAAGCTGATTGTTTCTACCCGCCGTCGCAAAGTGTATGCCATCGATGAAGTGCTGACCGATCTGCAAAATGGCAACGGCCCGGTGGACGGCGGCAGCTGGCTGGTGGACGTCTGCGATGCGCTCACCGATCACGCCAGCGAATTCATTGAAGAGATGCACGATAAAATTATCGCGCTGGAAGATGCGCTGATGGACCAGCAGGTCCCGGCGCGCGGTGAGCTGGCGCTGCTGCGTAAACAGCTGATCGTGATGCGCCGCTATATGGCGCCGCAGCGTGATGTCTATGCGCGGCTGGCAAGCGAGAAACTGCCGTGGATGAGCGATGACGATCGCCGCCGCATGCAGGATGTCGCGGACCGACTGGGGCGCGGGCTGGATGACCTCAATGCGGGTGTGGCGCGTACCGGTATTCTGGCGGATGAAGTGGCCTCGCTGCTGGCGGAATCCATGAACCGGCGCACTTACACCATGTCGCTGATGGCGATGATTTTCCTGCCTGCCACGTTTCTCACCGGGCTGTTTGGCGTCAATCTCGGTGGCATTCCCGGTGGCAGCTGGCCGCACGGCTTTACCATGTTCTGCGGGTTGTTACTGGTGATGGTGCTGGGGGTCGCGCTGTGGCTGAAACGCCGCAACTGGCTGTGATGTTACTACGGGGTTATCAGCAGGTCATGAACGGGTAATTGTGGCGGTGCAGGGGAGAAAAGCGGAAAAAACCTGATCGACATCAATAAGCGCATAGCCCAACCGGGGCAAACTCTCTCCCGCAGGTGAATGCAACGTCAAGCGATGGGCGTTGCGCTCCATATTGTCTTACTTCCTTTTTTTGAATTACTGCATAGCACATTTGATTCGTACGACGCCGGCTTATCCGCCGGCTTTTTTTTTGCCGTTTGGCTTGCTGCCGCATCCTTTCCTATGCTTAACAGACATTCAGCGAACAGGAGAACGGCATGCGCATGATTCACGCCAGCGAACCTATCCCGACCGATCCGCCACCGATTCCCGAACCCGTGCCGCAACCGCAGCCCATTCCCGAGCCTGAGCCGCCGCACGATCCTGAATTTCCGCCGATTAGCGATCCTCCACCGCACCGCTAATAAAAAAGGCGCGTTGCCGGAGCGACGCGCCTTCATGCTGCAAAGTCACCGCGTTATTTAATTTCCAGCACGTCGAGGCGAGCGCTCAGGTCCGGCTGATCATCCTCGTCAGCCTGCCAGCCGACCGGCTGCGCTGGCAGCGATTCGCGATCGAAACCAATGTCCCCGCCGTCAACCACCGCATCACCATGCTTAATGCCTTTAAAATCAAACAGATTAATATCAGCCATATGTGATGGCACGATGTTCTGCATGGCGCTGAACATGGTTTCAATGCGGCCCGGATAGCGCTTGTCCCAGTCACGCAGCATATCGGCAACCACCTGGCGCTGCAGGTTCGGCTGTGAACCACACAGGTTGCACGGAATGATAGGGTACTGGCGCGCTTCGGCAAACCGTACGATATCTTTTTCGCGGCAGTAGGCCAGCGGGCGAATCACGATATGTTTACCGTCGTCGCTCATCAGTTTTGGCGGCATGCCTTTCATCTTGCCGCCGTAAAACATGTTGAGGAACAGCGTCTGCAGGATGTCATCGCGGTGGTGACCTAAGGCAATCTTGGTGCAGCCCAGTTCAGTGGCGGTACGGTAAAGAATACCGCGACGCAGGCGTGAACAGAGCGAGCAGGTGGTTTTGCCTTCCGGAATTTTTTCTTTAACGATGGAGTAAGTGTCTTCGTTGACGATCTGATACTCCACACCCAGCGTGTCGAGGTAAGCCGGCAGCACGTGTGCCGGGAATCCCGGCTGTTTCTGGTCAAGATTCACCGCCACCAGCGAAAAGTTGACCGGCGCGCTCTGCTGCAGGTTACGCAGAATTTCCAGCATGGTGTAGCTGTCTTTACCGCCGGACAGGCACACCATGATGCGATCGCCTTCCTCAATCATGTTGAAATCCGCAATCGCTTCACCGACGTTACGGCGCAGGCGCTTCTGCAGTTTGTTCAGGTTGTACTGCTCTTTTTTATTAACTTCTTGATGTTCAGACATGAATTTCGGTCTCGGTGATCGCTGGTCAGCTGCGGATGTCGCGTTAATGCGGCCCTGGTCAGGCCTGCATTAACCGTGTCCGCGTACGCTGCGGGTCGCTGCGCTGGCCTTTATGGGTGCCGGCTGACCGCAGTCAGCAGGAAAAGTCTGTGGCGTATGGTACGGATTACAGCGCCAAATTCCAGCACGATTTATGGGTTTGCCGGTGATGCGCTCTGTGCGCCGCGCGATCGCGGTCAGAGACCTGTTGCGCTATTCACAATTTTTAGTTTGTCGCGGATTTGGCAAGCGGTACACTGCCTGCTTCCCCAGGGAGGAATAAGCGATGAAAAATGTTGTGTTAAGCATGCTGGCGAAGATTTCACAAATTGATGCCACCACCAAGCAGTTGACCGCGCGCGTTGAGGCCCAGTCGCTGCTGATCGGTGCGCTGGTACTGGCCGTCAGTAAGAAAGGCGGTGTCACTGAAGTTATTGAAAGCGCCAACAAAGCCATCAACATGGTGATTGAGTCAGCCGAGGCTGACGATATGCTTAAGTCGGACGCCGCTATTCTGCTGAGCGAGTTCCAGGATCTGTTGACGATTTCGCGCGCGGTTGACAGCGCCGATGATGTCATCAACCAGCAGGCGCTGGAAGGTATTACCGGTGTGAGCAGCGCCAGCGATGACGACAAAAAGGATCCGTCTTAATCACGCAGCGCCGCAGTCGGCTACCATTGCGCACATTTTGCCAGCGGTAACTGCATATTTATTGATCTGGGTAAAGATTTCTTCTCACTGCGCTGACAGGATGGATTCAGCGCTTTTTTTAGTTTTTAAAGGTGAGGAGAGGAATAATGCAAACGTACGATATGGTGTTTGAGGAGGCGTGCCGGCTGGTGGGGCAATGCTATCTGGAACTGGCGCAGCGCGGTGCCGCTACCGAAAAAGAGGTGCTGGCCAGCGAGTTGCGGAACCTGCAACTGCGCTATCGGGAATTAACCGGCGCGCCCAATCGCGCCGTTGAAATGGCGATTGGACAACTCAAACCCTGCTAACCCAGCCGCCCGGCCTTCAGTGCCGGGCTTTTTATCTCCCCTCCACCGCAGCGATTAACCCGCCAGCGGCAGCGCAGTCAAACCATTTCCAGCGACTGCACTCCTTTGATTTCCATCACTTTGTCATAAATGCTGTGCATAGGAAATCTGCGTGACAACGTCACCTCAACGCTCAGCTCGCACAGGCCGCTCTCTTCGTTACGATTGACTACAGCGATGTGGCCATAGCGCAAATTTTCGCGCTGCAGTACCAGCAACACCAGCGGTACGCTTTTGGCTTTGAGATGGACGATAAGGGTGTGATGGCGGCCAATCAGCCAGTGGCTGATACGGCGGAACGTTTCCAGCACCACCAGCGCCAGCACCGTACCGTAAATACCGATTTCGTACATACCGCTACCGATCACCAGGCCAATCGCGGCGGTCACCCACAGGCCGGCGGCGGTTGTCAGGCCTTTCACAATCTGCTTTTGAATGATGATGGTGCCAGCGCCAAGGAAGCCCATGCCGCTGACCACCTGCGCCGCAATACGGCTGGGATCCAGCGCCACATGTTCGTTAGTCAGCATATCGGCAAAGCCATATTTTGACACCAGCATGAACATGGCGCTGCCAATACCGACCAGAATGTGGGTGCGCAGGCCGGCTTCTTTAGCGCGCATCTGGCGCTCCAGGCCAATCAGTCCGCCCAGTATTCCGGCTAACGCGATGCGGATGAGCATGTCGGCTAACATCCTTCCTCCTTATTGATTGATGTTGCGTATGAACAGGCAGAGAAAGAGGCAAAACGCTGCAATCAGGATAATTCTGCTTGCCAATGGCGATATTAAATTTTGTAAAAAGCTGTGTCGCCTATCGATCGCGCACCGCTGCTGACATATGCTGGTGCGACTTTTCCGCTCACACTCCCGGAGCCCGACCGATGAAAGCCGCAACTTTACTGCTGGCCGGCGCAGCGCTGTTACTCTCTGCCTGCAGCAGCAACAGCGACAATGAACCGCCGCAACAGGCCACCGCCGCGCACGTGCAGCCGCACGTCGTGATGTCGTCCATGGCAGAAGCCAACTGCAACAGCGCAGGTGGCACGCTGGCGTTCTCGCGTCAGTTAGACGGTTCACGCATCGGGATGTGTCAGCTGGCTAACGGTCGTCGCTGCGACGAACAGGCGCTGATTGGCGGTGCCTGCGCCCGCTAACGCAGGCGCAGAACGTTACGCCTTAACCTGATTTGAACAGGTTTCCCCGCGCGCCAGCTGCTGTAAATTGCTGAGCGTGGTTTCTGAAATCGCCGTCAGCGCTTCGGCGGTGAGAAAGGCCTGATGGCCGGTAAATAACACGTTGTGACAGGCCGACAGGCGGCGGAACACGTCGTCCTGAATCACGTCATTCGACTTGTCTTCAAAAAACAGGTCGCGTTCGTTCTCATACACGTCCATGCCGAGCGAGCCGATTTTCTGCTGTTTCAGCGCCTCAATCGCCGCCTGTGAATCAATCAGCCCACCGCGGCTGGTATTGATAATCATCACGCCATCTTTCATCTGGCTGAACGCCTGTGCGTTGAGCAGATGATGGTTTTCCGGCGTCAGCGGACAGTGCAGGGTGATGACATCGGACTCCGCCAGCAGCGTTTTCAAATCAACATACTCCGCCCCGAGCGCCAGCGCGGCGTCACTGGGATACGGATCGTACGCCAGCAGACGCATGCCAAAACCTTTCAGGATGCGCATCGTCGCCACACCAATCTTGCCGGTGCCGACCACGCCAGCGGTTTTGTTATGCATGTTGAAACCTGTCAGGCCGTCCAGCGAGAAGTTGGCATCGCGCGTGCGCTGGTAAGCGCGGTGAATGCGGCGGTTGAGCGTCATCATCAGACCTACCGCGTGTTCCGCTACCGCTTCCGGCGAGTAGGCGGGCACGCGCACCACCTGCAGCCCCAGCGCGGCTGCGGCGTCGAGGTCGACGTTGTTGAAACCAGCACAGCGCAGCGCGATATATTTCACGCCCAGCGCCGCCAGCTCCGCCAGCACCGCTTTGCTCCCGTCATCGTTAACGAAGATACAGACCGCATCACAGCCAGCGGCGTTTTTCGCCGTGGTTTCGCTCAGCAGGAAGTCAAAAAACTGCAGCTCAAATCCGTAGCCTTCGTTAACGTGCTCGAGGTATTTCTGGTCGTAATGCTTAGTGCTGTAAACCGCAACTTTCATTGTTTCGCTCCTGAAAAATGTTACGTCGGTATCACATCAGGATAACGTTTTCCGCGTCATTTTGCTGTTCTTCAGCCAGACTAAAGCGGTAACGCCTTCATTTGCCGGGCGTAACATGCCATCATCTCTGTCAGGATTGGGTAAAGAACAGGAACGTTAACAGCCATGACGCGGGGCCTCCGTCGACTACTTGCTGCGCTACTGGCGCTGATACTGCTGCTGCTGGGATTGCTGCTGACGCTGACGCACTGGCTGCCGCGGCTGGCAGGTATCTGGCTGCCGGAAAATACCCGCGTCGAGCTACACGGCGCGCCGCACTGGCGGCAGGGCCGGCTGGTGTTTCCTGATGTGCGCTATCTGGCCGGTGACTGCCTGCTGGCGCAGGTCGCCGACGTGGGGCTTGGCCGGACGCAACAGCGCTGGCAGCTTGATGCGCGCGAGGTGGCGCTCAACAGCGATTGTCTGCAGGCGCTGCCGCACAGTGCCACGCGCGATGCGCCGCGCAGCCTCGCAGAGTGGCAGCAGATGCTGCCCGGCGCGGATATCCATCTGCAACAGCTCAGTATTTTGCCATGGCAGCAATATGCGGGCCGCTTCGATCTGACCTTAGACAAGGACCTTCAGCAGCTGCGTTATCAGGGCGACAACCTGCGCGTCGCCGCGCGCCTGCAGGGGCAGCAGCTGCACATTGATCAGCTGCAGCTCAGCCATCCCATACTGCCGCAACCGGTCGAACTGCATGGCAATCTGACGCTGCCAATGTTTGCCGATGGCCTGCCGGTGGCGGGTGAGCTCAGCGGTGCGCTTAACCTGACGCTGTGGGCGCAGCCGCTGGCGCTGACGCTTAACTGGCAGCAGCAGCAGGGCGAACTGGTGGTGCGCCAGCAACAGGAACCACAGCCGTTGTTACAGCTGCCGTGGCAGGTCGATGCGCAGCAAATCCGCATCACTGCCGGTCACTGGCGCTGGCCATTCGGGTCGCAGCCGCTGTCGGGCGGCGTGGCGCTAACGCTGGATGACTGGCAGCAGGGGCTGGAACAGACGCAGATCCGCGGCCGCTTCAATTTACTGACCGCCGGACGCGGCGGGAAAGGCAACCTGGTACTGAGCGTTGGGCCGGGCAAGCTGAGCCTGACTGACAGCGCACTGCCGTTCCAGTTAACCGGCGAAAGCAAGTTTGCCGACCTGCAGCTGTACGGCACCATTCCCGGACAATTACATGGCATGCTCAGCGATCCGCAGCTCAGCCTGCAGCCGGGCGCACTGCTGCGCCTGCGCGGACGCTTACTCTCGACGCTGGAAGTGGATGAAGCGCGCTGGCCGCTGGCCGGCGTCAGCGTGGCCTCGCGCGGCATCAACGGCCGGTTACAGGCGATTCTCAACGCGCACGACCCCAGTTTCGGCCGCTTCAGGCTGCACCTCGACGGGCGTGCCAGCGACTTCTGGCCAGACAGCGGACGCTGGAACTGGCGTTACTGGGGCGAAGGCGTGATGGCGCCGCTTAGCGCCAAATGGGATGTAAAGGGCACCGGCAGCTGGCAAGACACCCTGATCAGCCTCGATACGCTGAACACCGGGTTCGATCAGCTGGCGTACGGCATGGTGCAGGTGGATAAGCCGCGCCTGACGCTGACCGCGCCGGTGCGCTGGCAGCGCGATGTGGCACAGCCGGCGTTTAACGGCGGGTTTGCGCTGCGTTCCGGCCAGACCCGCTTTAGATACGGTGGCTGGCTGCCGCCGTCCGAACTGCGTTTCGATGCCAAAGGGCGCGACCCGGGGCATTTTCTGTGGCGCGGTCAGCTCACCGCGGAAGACATCGGACCGCTGCGCGTGCATGGCCGCTGGGACGGCGAGCGGCTGCGCGGCGAAGCCTGGTGGCCGGCACAGTCGCTCAGCGTATTTCAGCCGCTGCTGAGCAGCGATCTGAAGATGCGTATCCAGTCTGGCGAGCTGCGCGCGCAGATGGCCTTTTCCGCCGCCAGCGGCCAGGGGTTTGAGGCGGGTGGTTTCTGGGCGGTGAAACAGGGCAGCGTATGGATGCCGGACAGCGAAATCAACGGCATCGATTTTATCCTGCCGTTCCGCCTGAAAGATCATCAGTGGCAGCTGGGGCGCCGCGGGCCGGTGTCGCTGCGCATCGCCGAAGTGAAAAACCAGTTTGCGCTGCAGAACATTACCGCGGATCTGCAGGGCCACTATCCGTGGCAGGAGCGCCAGCCGCTGACGCTCAGCAACGTCAATCTCGATCTGCTCGGCGGGCACGTCAGCATGCCAGCATTGCGTTTACCGCAGCATCAGCCGGCGCGGATTTCGCTGCGTGACATTGATCTCAGCCGGCTGGTGACGGCGCTCAAGCCGAAGCAATTTGCCATGTCCGGTAAAGTGAATGGCGAATTGCCGCTGTGGGTGAACAATCCGCACTGGCTGATTGAAAAGGGCTGGATCGCCAACAGCGGCCCGCTGACGTTCCGCATGGACAAAGACATGGCGGATGCGATTGTCAGCAATAACGTGGCCGCCGGGGCGGCGATGGACTGGCTGCGCTACATGGAGATTGCCCGTTCGTGGGCGACGCTGGATCTGGATAACTTCGGTAACCTGATTCTGCAAAGCGAGGTGAAAGGCACCAGCCAGTTCAGTAACCGCCGCCAGTCCGTCAATCTTAATTACCGTCATCAGGAAAACCTGTTCCAGCTGTGGCGCAGCCTGCGCTTTGGCGATAATTTGCAATCCTGGGTGGAGCAAAACGCCACCCTGCCATCCAACAAGGACCCGAAACCATGAGCCTGAGGGCATTACTGGTGCTGACAGCGGGACTGCCGCTGCTGGGCTGTGTGCCGCGCATCGAAGTCGCCGCACCCAAAGAGCCAATCACCATCAACATGAACGTAAAAATCGAACATGAAATCCACATCAAGGTGGATAAAGACGTCGAAGCGCTGCTGAAGAATCAGAGCGGACTGTTTTGAGGAGAGGCCCGATGAAACGCAAGGGGATAGCGCTGTTGCTGGCGCTTTTGCTGGTGCCGTCGGCCTGGGCGCTGACGCTGGATCAGGCGCGCCAGCAGGGGCGCGTGGGCGAAACGCTGAGCGGTTACATCGCCGCTCGTCAGCAGGATGACGAGACGCAGGCGCTGGTTAAGCGCATCAATGACGGCCGCAGCCAGCAGTATCAGCGCGTGGCGCAGCAGAACAATCTCACCACCGCCGAGGTGGCGCGCATCGCCGGCGAGAAGCTGGTTAACCGTGCCGGCAGCGGCGAATATGTGCGCGGGATAAATGGTCAGTGGGTGCAGAAATAGCTGCTTCCACGATTGCGCAGGCATAAAAAAGCCGGGCACTCAGGCCCGGCAAGACAGATAGCATTGTTTTAATGATGATTACGCAGCAACAATCTGTTTGATGGCGTCTTTGGCATCGCTGGCGGCTTTGGTTGCCACTTCCGGACCGTAGGCAATGCCTTCGGCGAACACGAAGTCAACGTCGGTGATGCCGATGAAGCCGAGGAACAGTTTCACGTACGGGGTCAGCAGATCAGTCGGGGTGTCTTTGTGAATGCCGCCACGGCTGGAGAGGATCACCGCACGTTTGCCTTTCACCAGACCTTCCGGGCCTGCTTCGGTGTAGCGGAAGGTGACGCCGGCACGGGCAATCAGGTCAAAGTAGTTTTTCAGCTGAGTAGGAATGTTGAAGTTGTACATCGGTGCAGCGATAACCACGGTATCGTGCGCCTGCAGTTCAGCAATCAGTTCATCAGACAGGGCCAGCGCGTCCTGCTGACGTGGCGACAGCGGCGCGTCTGAAGGACGCAGGGCGCCAACCAGTTCACCGTCCAGTACCGGAATCGGCTGGGCAGCCAGATCGCGTACCGTGACTTCGTCGCCTTTGGCGCGGGCTTCATCAGCGTAGAAGTCTGCCAGCTGGTTAGACTGTGAGTAACCGGCAAGGATGCTTGATTTCAGAACTAAAACTTTGCTCATGGTATTTTCCTGTACGTTACGCGGTTGGCTTACCGCTCAATGCGTTACACTCTACGGAGTTCGTCCGGCAGGTAAAAGCGCAATATTTCGAGGCCTATGTTCGAAATTATTGAATAAGGTGGCACGTCCGGTCAGGTGAGATGTTCCAATCTGTGCTAAGATGGCGGGCATTAATCGATTGAATCCGCCGGAAAATTCTGCCCGGCGCCGAGCCGCAAGTGCCGGCTCACTGCAACAACAGGTAATTCATCACTATGTCATCATCCGTTACGTCACCTCTGGCCCCCCTCTGGTCGCGGCTCGATAACCTGATGCTGCGCGACCGCAAAGCGCTGCAGCGTCGTCTGCACGGGGCGGCAAAGGTGAAAAATCCCGCTGCGCAGCAGGAAATTATGGCTGAGCTGGAGCCGGTGTTTGCCGCGGCAGAACAGCGCGTGGCGCAGCGCGCCGCCGCGACGCCGCGCATTACGTTTCCGGACAATCTGCCGGTCAGCCAGAAGCAGCAGGACATCGCCGACGCGATTCGCGATCATCAGGTAGTGATTGTCGCCGGTGAGACCGGCTCAGGTAAAACCACCCAGCTGCCAAAGATCTGTCTGGCGCTCGGGCGCGGTGTGAAAGGGCTGATTGGGCATACGCAGCCGCGTCGCCTGGCCGCACGCACCGTGGCGAACCGCATTGCCGAAGAGCTGGAAACCACGCCCGGCGGCACCGTCGGTTACAAGGTGCGGTTTAACGATCAGGTCAGCGAAACCACTCAGGTCAAACTGATGACCGACGGTATTTTGCTGGCGGAAATTCAGCAGGATCGTCTGCTGCTGCAGTATGACACCATCATCATTGATGAAGCGCACGAACGCAGTCTGAACATCGATTTCCTGCTGGGTTACCTGCGCGAACTGCTGCCGCGTCGTCCCGATCTGAAAGTGATCATCACCTCCGCGACCATCGATCCGCAGCGCTTTTCGCGCCACTTCAATAATGCCCCGGTAATCGAGGTTTCGGGCCGCACGTATCCGGTCGATGTACGCTATCGTCCGGTGGTAGAAGATGCCGAAGACACCGAACGCGATCAGCTGCAGGCAATTTTCGATGCGGTTGACGAACTGAGCAGCGAAGGGCGCGGCGATATCCTGATCTTCATGAGCGGCGAGCGCGAAATTCGCGATACCGCCGATGCGCTGATGAAGCGCGATTTACCGCACACCGAGATTCTGCCGCTCTATGCGCGCCTGTCCAACGCCGAACAGAACCGGGTGTTCCAGGCGCACAGCGGCCGCCGCATTGTGCTGGCGACCAACGTCGCCGAGACCTCGCTCACCGTGCCGGGCATTAAATATGTCATCGATCCGGGCACCGCGCGCATCAGCCGTTACAGCTACCGCACCAAAGTGCAGCGTCTGCCGATCGAGCCGATCTCGCAGGCGTCGGCTAACCAGCGCAAAGGGCGCTGCGGCCGCGTGTCGGAAGGGATCTGTATCCGCCTTTATTCAGAGGATGATTTCCTCAGCCGCCCGGCGTTTACTGACCCGGAAATTCTGCGTACCAACCTGGCGTCGGTAATTTTGCAGATGACGGCGCTTGGACTGGGCGACATCGCCGCATTCCCGTTCGTCGAAGCGCCGGATAAGCGCAATATTCAGGACGGCGTGCGCCTGCTGGAGGAGCTCGGCGCGATCACCCTGAGCGAGGAAGGTGCGTACAAACTGACGCCGTCCGGGCGCAGCCTGGCGCAGCTGCCGGTCGATCCGCGGCTGGCGCGCATGGTGCTGGAAGCGCAGAAATTTGGCTGCGTGCGCGAAGTGATGATTATTGCCGCTGCGCTGTCGATTCAGGATCCGCGCGAGCGTCCGGTGGAGAAACAGCAGGCATCTGACGAGAAACACCGGCGTTTTGCCGACAAAGAGTCAGACTTTCTCGCTTTTGTTAATCTGTGGAACTACCTGCAGGAACAGCAGAAAGCGCTGTCCGGCAATCAGTTCCGCCGCCAGTGTAAAAGCGATTATCTCAATTACCTGCGCGTGCGCGAATGGCAGGACATCTACACCCAGC
>NZ_VOQX01000062.1:0-28774 GCF_016643525.1 Pantoea sp. Morm
CGCGCACGTTTCTGGCGCTTTGCCTCTCCAGTGCGCTGGCGCAAAGTCAGGCCGCTGAGATCCCAGCCGGGACGTCATTAGCGGATACGCAACGCATCGTTATTAACAACGGCAGCGAAGTGTCCTCGCTTGATCCACAAAAAGTCGAGGGCGTGCCGGAATCCAATGTGATTCGCAATCTGCTGGAAGGACTGGTTGAGACCGACAACAATGGTCAACTGGTGCCCGGCGTGGCGCAGCAGTGGCAAAATCAGCAGGGCCGCATCTGGACGTTCACGCTGCGTAAAGACGCCCGCTGGAGCAATGGTGAGCCGGTCACCGCGCAGGACTTTGTCTACAGCTGGCAGCGTCTGGCCGATCCGCGCACCGCCTCGCCGTACGCCAGCTATTTGCAGGCTGCGCACATCAGCAACATTGATGCCATTCTGGCTGGTAAAGCTGCGCCTTCCCAGCTGGGCGTGAAAGCGCTGGACGACCATCATTTGCAGGTTACGCTCTCTGAACCGGTACCGTATTTTGTTGATATGCTGGCTCATACCTCGATGAAACCGGTGTATCGTCCGGCGGTAGAGCAGTGGGGCGATGCCTGGACACAGCCGCAGCACTACGTGGGTAATGGCGCTTACACGCTGGCGGACTGGGTGGTGAATGAGCAGATCGTGGTGAAGCGTAATCCGCACTACTGGGACAATGCCCATACCACGCTGGACGAAGGCGTGTTTCTGGCGCTCACCTCTGAGAATAGCGATATAAACCGCTATCGCAGTGGCGGCACCGACATGACCAACAGCGTGGTGCCGCCCGATATGTTCAAAAAACTGCAGCAGGCGCTGGGAGATGAAGTAAAAGTCAGCCCGCTGCTATGCACCTTCTATTACGAAATCAATAACAAGAAAGCGCCGTTTGACGACGTCCGCGTACGCAGCGCGCTGAAGTTAACGCTCGACCGCGACATCATCGCACAGAAAATTATGGGGCAGGGACAGATCCCGGCCTACGGCCTGACGCCGCCCTTTATTCACGGTATTTCTCTCAATACGCCGGCGTGGGCGCAGCAGACACAGGCGCAACGTAACGCGGCAGCGAAGCAGCTGCTGGCGGAAGCTGGCTTCAATGCCCAGCATCCGCTGCGTTTTACCCTGCTGTATAACACCTCAGAACAGAACAAGCGTCAGGCGATCGCGGCTGCCTCGATGTGGCAAAATAATCTCGGTGCGCAGGTCACGCTGCAAAATCAGGAGTGGAAAACGCTACTGGAGACCCGTCATCAGGCACAGTTTGATGTGGTGCGCGCCACCTGGTGTGCGGATTACAACGAGCCATCCAGCTTCCTCAATCTGCTGCTGAGTAGCTCCTCCATCAACACCGCGTTTTATCACAGCGCCGCATTTGATGCGCTGATGGCGCAAACGCTCAACACTGCTGATGACGCGCAGCGCGCGCAACTCTATCAGCAGGCGGAACAACAGCTGGATCGGGATTCACCGATCATCCCGGTTTACTACCGCGTTAGCGTGCGGCTGGTGAAGCCGTGGGTGGGCGGTTTCAGCGGCAAAGATCCGCAGGATATGCTGGCGCTGAAATACTATTACATAAAGAAACATTGAGTAATGTGACGATCCGGCGCTACAGTCGGGCGTCACGTTGCCGTGGTAACCCTGCAGGGTGGTAGTGATCTTCGCGCAGACAGGCGGAGATCTCCCGGAAACGGGGTACGCCGGGCGGTCAGCCGACCCGGTGACGATAATAAAACTGGAGCGTAATAATGAACAACATCACGAAAAAAAGCCTGATCGCCGCAGGCGTACTGGCGGCCATCAGCGCGCTGGCAGGGAATGCTGCACTGGCGGCCAACGTACCGGCGGGTACCGAATTGGCAGCGAAACAGGAACTGGTGCGCGGCAATGGCGATGAAGTGCAGTCGCTGGATCCGCACAAAATCGAAGGCGTGCCGGAAGATAATATCGCCCGTGACCTGTATGAAGGTCTGATCGTGAGCGACAGCAACGGTAAGCCGGTTCCGGGCGTCGCGGAAAGCTGGGAAAACAAAGACTACAAAGTCTGGACCTTCCATCTGCGTAAAAATGCCAAATGGTCAAACGGCGAGCCGGTCACCGCGCAGGACTTCGTCTACAGCTGGCAGCGTCTGGTCGATCCAAAAACCGCCTCGCCTTATGCGAGCTACCCGCAGTATGGCCACATCCTCAACGTGGATGACATCATCGCCGGTAAAAAACCGACCTCCGATCTTGGCGTGAAAGCACTGGATGACCACACGCTGGAAGTGACGCTGAGCGAGCCGGTACCGTACTTCGATAAGCTGCTGATCAACGCGGTGATGTCACCGGTGTATAAGCCAGCCATTGAGAAGTTTGGCGACCAGTGGACGCAGCCGCAGAACTGGGTCGGCAACGGTGCCTTCAAACTGGAATCTCACGTGATCAACGAACGCGTGACGCTGGTGCGTAACCCGGAATACTGGGACAACGAACATACCGTACTGAATAAAGTCACCTTCCTGCCAATCAACTCCGAAGTCAGCGATGTGAACCGTTATTTCTCCGAGAACGGCAGCGACATCACTTACAACAACATGCCGATCGAACTGTTTAAAAAACTGCAGCGTGATAACGGTAAAGAGCTGATGGTGAAACCGTATCTGTGCACCTACTACTATGAAATCAACAACCAGAAAGCACCGTTTACCGATGTTCGCGTGCGTACCGCGCTGAAGCTGGGTCTGGATCGCGACATCATGGTGAACAAAGTGCTGGCGCAGGGTCAACAGCCGGCCTACAGCTTCACACCGCCAGCCACTGACGGCATGGAACTGCTGCCGCCGGACTGGTACAAGTGGGATCAGAACAAGCGTAACGAAGAAGCGAAGAAACTGCTGGCCGAAGCCGGTTATACCGCCGACAAACCGCTGACCTTCAACCTGCTGTATAACACCTCCGATCTGCACAAAAAACTGGCGATTGCCGCTTCGTCTATCTGGAAAAAGAACATCGGCGTGAACATCAAGCTGGAAAACCAGGAGTGGAAAACCTTCCTGGATACCCGTCATCAGGGCAACTTCGATGTCTCCCGCGCAGCATGGTGTGCCGACTATAACGAACCGACTTCCTTCCTGAACATCATGCTGTCGGACAGCAGCAGTAACACCTCGCACTATAAGAGCGCGGACTTCGACAAAGTGATTCACGATGCGGTGAAAGCGGCGGATGACAAAGCGCGCGTGGCCGATTATCAGAAAGCAGAGCAGATCCTGGATAAAGACAGCACCATCGTGCCGGTTTACTACTACGTGAACGCGCGTCTGGTGAAACCGTACGTTGGCGGCTACACCGGCAACGATCCGCTGGATAAAACCCTGGATAAGAACCTGTACATCATTAAGCATTAATAGCACTCAGGCTATCGACAGTGGCGGTGCTGCGGCGCCGCCTTTTTGACTTTGTGAAGCAACAGCCTGGTAGGTACGGCAATGTTAAAATTCATCCTGCGTCGGCTCCTTGAAGCCATCCCGACGCTATTCATTCTGATCACCATCTCCTTCTTTATGATGCGACTGGCACCCGGCAGTCCGTTCACCGGCGAGCGTGCGCTGGCGCCGGAAGTCATGGCCAACATTGAGGCCAAATATCACCTCAACGACCCGATCGGCAAACAGTATCTCAGCTACCTGGTGCAGCTGGCACACGGCGATTTCGGGCCGTCGTTTAAATATAAAGACTACTCGGTTAACTACCTGGTCGGTCATGCGTTTCCGGTATCGGCCAAACTGGGGCTGGCAGCCTTCTTCCTTGCGGTGGTGCTGGGCGTGACGGCGGGGGTTATCGCCGCGCTGAAGCAAAACAGTTTGTGGGATTATGCGGTCATGGGGGTGGCGATGACCGGGGTGGTCATTCCCAGCTTCGTGGTGGCACCGCTACTGGTACTGATCTTTGCCATCACCCTGCGCTGGCTGCCGGGCGGCGGCTGGAATGGCGGGCAGTGGAACTACATGCTACTGCCGATGGTGGCGCTGTCACTGGCTTACATCGCCAGTATCGCCCGTATCACCCGCGGCTCGATGATTGAAGTGATGCACTCTAACTTCATCCGCACCGCGCGTGCGAAAGGTCTGCCGCTGCGCCGTATCGTGCTGCGCCACGCGCTGAAGCCGGCGCTGCTGCCGGTGCTCTCCTATATGGGGCCGGCGTTTGTTGGCATCATCACCGGTTCGATGGTAATCGAATCAATTTACGGTCTGCCGGGCATCGGTCAGCTGTTTGTCAACGGCGCACTGAACCGTGACTACTCGCTGGTGATGAGCCTGACCATTCTGGTCGGCGTGCTGACCATCCTGTTCAACGCGATCGTTGACGTGCTGTACGCCGTTATCGATCCGAAAATTCGTTACTGATGGTGGAGCTCGCTCATGATGTTAAGTAAGAAAAATAGCGAAGCTCTGGACGCGTTCAGCGAAAAGCTGGAAGTGGAAGGGCGCAGCCTGTGGCAGGACGCACGTCGCCGCTTTATTCATAACCGTGCGGCCCTTATCAGCCTGCTGGTGCTGCTGGTGATTGCGCTGTTCGTGGTGTTCGCCCCGATGCTGGCGCAGTTCAAATATGATGATACCGACTGGGCGATGATGTCTGCACCGCCGGACACCACCTCAGGGCACTGGTTTGGCACCGACTCATCGGGACGTGACCTGCTGGTGCGCGTGGCGATTGGCGGCCGTATCTCACTGATGGTTGGCATCGCTTCAGCGCTGATCGCGGTGCTGGTGGGCACGCTGTACGGTTCGCTGGCCGGCTACCTTGGCGGCAAGATTGACTCGGTGATGATGCGTATCCTGGAAATCCTCAACTCGTTCCCGTTTATGTTCTTCGTCATCCTGCTGGTGACCTTCTTTGGCCGCAATATCCTGCTGATCTTCGTTGCCATTGGCATGGTGTCATGGCTGGATATGGCGCGTATCGTGCGCGGCCAGACGCTGGGACTGAAGCGCAAAGAGTTCATCGAAGCGGCGCAGGTCGGCGGTGTTTCTACCGGCAATATCGTGCTGCGCCACATCGTGCCGAACGTGCTGGGCGTGGTGGTGGTGTATGCCTCGCTGCTGGTGCCAAGCATGATCCTGTTTGAATCCTTCCTGAGCTTCCTTGGCCTCGGTACCCAGGAGCCACTGAGCAGCTGGGGCGCGCTGTTGAGCGACGGCGCCAACTCGATGGAAGTATCACCGTGGCTGCTGATGTTCCCGGCGGGCTTCCTGGTGGTGACGTTGTTCTGTTTCAACTTTATCGGCGATGGCCTGCGTGACGCCCTCGACCCGAAAGATCGTTAAGGAGTTTCCCGATGACCCATCATGATACTCAGCAGCCGCTGGCGGCTGCACCTGCGGGAAACGCTAACCTGCTGCTGGACGTTAAAGATCTGCGCGTCACCTTTAGTACTCACGACGGCGACGTGACCGCTGTGAACGACCTCAACTTTTCCCTGCGCGCCGGTGAAACGCTGGGCATTGTCGGTGAATCCGGCTCCGGAAAATCGCAAACCGCGTTTGCACTGATGGGACTGCTGGCGAAAAATGGTCGCATTGGCGGCTCGGCGCAGTTCAACGGCAGCGAAATCCTCAATCTGCCGGAAAGCAAGCTGAACAAGCTGCGCGCGGAGCAGATTGCGATGATTTTCCAGGACCCGATGACATCGCTCAATCCGTACATGCGCGTCGGCGAACAGCTGATGGAGGTGCTGAAACTGCACAAAGGCATGAGCAGCGCCCAGGCGTTTGAAGAGTCGGTGCGCATGCTGGACGCGGTGAAAATGCCGGAAGCGCGCAAACGCATGAAGATGTTCCCGCACGAGTTTTCCGGTGGCATGCGTCAGCGCGTAATGATCGCCATGGCGCTGCTGTGCCGGCCAAAGCTGCTGATTGCCGATGAGCCAACCACTGCGCTGGATGTCACCGTGCAGGCGCAAATCATGACGCTGTTGAATGAGCTGAAGCGTGAATTTAACACCGCCATCATCATGATCACTCACGATCTCGGCGTTGTTGCCGGGATCTGTGACAAGGTACTGGTGATGTATGCCGGGCGCACCATGGAATATGGCCGTGCGCGCGATGTGTTCTACCAGCCGGCGCATCCGTACTCGATCGGTTTGCTGAGCGCGGTGCCGCGTCTTGACGCGGAGGGTGAGTCGCTGACCACCATTCCCGGCAACCCGCCCAACCTGTTGCGTCTGCCGCAGGGCTGTCCGTTCCAGCCGCGCTGCGCATATGCCATGGATATCTGTGCCAAATCACCGCCGCTTGAACCGTTTGCCGAAGGGCGCCTGCGCGCCTGCTTCAAACCGGTGGAGGAATTAGTATGAGCACCGTAATCGAAGAGAAAAAAGTGTTGCTGGAAATCGCCGATCTCAAGGTGCATTTCGATATCAAAGACGGCAAGCAGTGGTTCTGGCAGCCGCCGAAAACCCTGAAAGCGGTGGATGGTGTCAGTCTGCGTCTGTATGAAGGCGAAACCCTCGGCGTGGTCGGTGAGTCCGGCTGCGGCAAATCCACGCTGGCGCGCGCCATTATCGGTCTGGTGAAAGCTACCGACGGGCGCGTGGCGTGGCTGGGGCGCGATCTGCTGGGCCAGAGCCAGGAAGAGTGGCGTCAGGCGCGCAGTGACATTCAGATGATCTTCCAGGACCCGCTGGCCTCGCTCAACCCGCGTATGACCATTGGTGACATCATCGCCGAACCGCTGCGCACCTACTATCCAAAGATGCCGCGTCAGGAAGTGAAGGATAAGGTTAAAACCATGATGATGAAGGTCGGTCTGCTGCCGAACCTCATCAACCGCTATCCGCACGAGTTCTCCGGTGGCCAGTGCCAGCGTATCGGTATCGCCCGTGCGCTGATTCTTGAGCCGAAGCTGATTATCTGTGATGAGCCGGTGTCGGCGCTCGACGTGTCGATTCAGGCGCAGGTGGTTAACCTGCTGCAGAAACTGCAGCGTGAAATGGGCCTGTCGCTGATCTTCATCGCGCATGACCTGGCGGTGGTGAAGCACATCTCTGATCGCGTACTGGTGATGTATCTCGGCCACGCGGTTGAGCTGGGTACCTATGATGCGGTGTATAACGATCCGCAGCATCCGTATACCAAAGCGCTGATGTCGGCGGTGCCGATTCCTGATCCGGACTTGGAGAAGAATAAGCAGATTCAGCTGCTGGAAGGGGAACTGCCGTCGCCAATCAATCCGCCATCAGGCTGCGTGTTCCGTACCCGCTGCCCGATTGCCGGCCCGGAGTGCGCCAAAACCCGACCGCTACTGGAAGGCAGTTTCCGCCATGCGGTATCCTGTCTGAAGGTTGATCCGCTTTAATAGCGGTGCCATAAACAACAACGCCGGGCAGTGCCCGGCGTTTTTTATGCGCTGCGGCTTATTCACGCCACAGAATATGACACAGCTTATGGTCTTTCTCGCGGCACAGCAGGATGCGCGCGAACACATCGGTAATCGGTTCGCCGTCCGCTTCACCGAGGCCGATCACCACTTCTGAGAAGAAGTCAGGGTTGAGATCGAAATCCACATGTTCCTGCCAGTCTTCGGATGGATCAAACAGCTCGGCGCCGCCGCGCTCTTCAAATTGCAGATTGAACAGAATGATGTCTGCCGGATCGAGGTTATCGCCTGCCAGCTCAAGAAAAATATCGTAAGCCTGTTCCAGCGTTTCATCTTCAGTAAGGCGATTATTTAAATCCATGGTCATTCCTGCTTGCCCTGAGGCGGTAATATTTTCGCTCGTTTTACAGTAAAGGGCTAAAGAAGTAAAACAGTCGTTCGACGATGCGCTGCCACCAGGCACGTTTTGCCCAGCGCGCGCCGTCCAGCAGACGCGAACGGGCGATATAATCATCCTGGACCGTGGCGAGATCGCTACCAAAGCCGTCATCATCCACCACCAGCGTGATCTCGAAGTTGAGCCACAGGCTGCGCATATCCAGGTTCACCGTGCCCACCAGACTGAGCTGACCGTCCACCAGCACGCTCTTCGTGTGCAACAGGCCATCTTCAAACTGGTAGATTTTCACCCCGGCTTCCAGCAGTTCAGTGAAGAAGGCGCGGCTGGCCCAGCCGACCAGCAGCGAGTCATTATGGCGCGGTACAACAATGCTCACCTCAACGCCACGCAGCGCGGCGGTACAGATGGCGTGCAGTAAGTCGTCGCTCGGCACGAAGTAGGGCGTGGTCATGATCAGCTGCTCGCGCGCTGAATACACCGCCGTCAGCAGCGCCTGATGAATCATGTCCTCGGGGAAGCCCGGACCTGAGGCGATCACCTGAATGGTGTGACCGCTCTCCTGCTCAAACGGCATCACATTGCCGTCCGGCGCCGGCGGCAGAATGCGTTTGCCGGTTTCGATTTCCCAGTCGCAGGCGTAGACGATGCCCATGGTAGTGGCCACCGGGCCCTCCATGCGCGCCATCAGATCAATCCATTGACCCACGCCAGCATCCTGTTTAAAGAAGCGCGGATCCACCAGATTCATGCTGCCGGTATAGGCAATGTAGTTATCGATCAGCACCACTTTGCGGTGCTGACGCAAATCCATGCGGCGCAGGAACACACGCCACAGGCTGACCTGCAATGCCTCGACCACATCAATACCGGCGTTGCGCATCATGCCTACCCACGGACTGCGGAAGAACGCCACGCTGCCGGCGGAGTCCAGCATCAGGCGGCAGTGCACGCCGCGCCGTGAGGCAGCCATCAGCGATTCCGCCACATCATCAGCCAGACCACCCGGCTGCCAGATGTAGAACACCATCTCAATATTATGGCGCGCCAGCTGAATATCGCGGATCAGCGCCTGCATCACGTCATCGGCGCTGGTCAGCAGCTGCAGCTGATTGCCTTTAACGCCGGCAATACCCTGACGATGACGGCACAGCTCGAACAGGGAGCGCGCCACGTCACTGTGTTCAGTCGCGAAAATGTGACGACACTGTTTCAGGTCGTTGAGCCATTTGGCGGTCGAGGGCCACATGGTGCGGGCGCGTTCAGCGCGACGTTTACCTAAATGCAGTTCGCCAAACGACAGATAGGCGATAATACCCACCAGCGGCAGAATGTAGATGATCAGCAGCCAGGCCATCGCTGAGGTCACCGCTCGCCGCTTCATCAGGATGCGCAGCGTAACCCCGGCAATCAGCAGCCAGTAGCCAAACAGCAGCAACCAACTGATAAGGGTATAAAATGTGGTCATAAAGTGGACGTCCCGTTCGCGCTTTGATGGGCAAAGTTTACGTGTTGATCTGCGCCAGCGAAACCTTTAATCGTTGATGACGTTTCGATGAAGGTTTCGATTTGGCATTTTTAGCCAGATCACTATAATGCGTCGCGGGTTTAGCCAGTCAGAGAGGATGTGATGAGACGCAGCAGAAATGAAGTGGCCCGCTGGAGAATGTTACGCCAGGCGCATCGCCGTCGTGCCCGCTGGCTGGAAGGGCAGTCACGTCGTTATAAGCGCATCCATGCGATTCGTCATCAGGTAGCGCAGCAGCAGCGTCGCTCTATCCTGTTTATCACGCAGAATACCTGAGCAATGAACGCGGTCGTCAGTGGCCGCGTAATACCAGTGAAACATTCACTATCTGCAGGGCCGCCGCCAGTACCACCAGCATGACGATGTGCTGGCGCGCCTGACGCCAGCCCTGACGGCGCCACAGCCACAGCGCACGACCAATCAGCAGCAGCACCAGCACTAACAACAGAAGGGGCTGCCACTGCATCAGAACACCCGTTTAAACGGTTTAACCGTGACTTTGTCGTATACGCCAGCGGCGATATACGGATCGTCATTGGCCCATGACTGGGCCGTTTCCAGCGATGAGAACTCGGCAACAATCACAGAACCGGTGAAACCAGCCGGGCCCGGCTCATTACTGTCGACGGCAGGCAGAGGACCGGCGACAATCAGACGCCCCTCATCCTGCAGCAGCTGCAGACGCGCCAGGTGTGCCGGGCGCACGGAGTTACGTTTTTCCAGTGAATCTGCGGTATCTTCCGCATAAATGACGTAAAGCACGATGGGATACTCCCGTTAGACTTGCCGAATTTGCGAGACACGTTAAGTGATCGCTAAACAGAGTGCAAACGAAAGATAATGGGCGCGCGCTGCAACGCAGGCAGGGTTAAAAAGCGTCTTTCTTTTGGCCTTCAGTAGCGTGCTTATTGAAACTGATTGCTATTTGCATTTAAAATCAGCGCTTCACTCAATGAACATGACTGATATGACGACGTTGACTACGCCTTTTCCAACCCGAACGCCTGTGTCCGTGATTTTATCCGTGCTCCTTCACGGTTCGGTAATCGCCGGCATTCTTTATGCTTCATTTCATCAGACCATTGAGGTTCCTAAAGCGTCTCAGCCTATCAGCATTAGTATGGTAGCCCCCGAAGTGCAGCCTGAACCGGCACCGGCAGCAGTAACCCCGCCGCCGCCGCCCGAGCCGGAACCCGAGCCGGAAGTCGCGCCAGAGCCACCAAAAGCCGAGCCGGTGCCGATCCCTAAGCCGGAACCTAAACCGAAGCCAAAACCGAAACCGAAGCCAAAGGTGGAGAAAAAGGCAGAGCCGAAGCCGCGCCAGCAGGTGAAGCCGCAGGAGAATCCGTTTAAACAGGACGCGCCAGCCGCGCAAACGCGCCCCTCGACGGCACCGAAGAGTAATCCGGCCCCAACGCAGACGGTGTCGGATGGACCGAAAGCGATGAGCGTCAGCAAGCCGGCGTATCCGGCGCGTGCGTTCGCGCTGCGCGTTGAAGGGCGGGTGCGGGTGAAGTTTGACGTGGACAGCGATGGGCGCGTCGATAACGTCGAGATTTTGTCCGCCGAGCCGCGCAACATGTTTGAGCGCGAAGTGAAGCAGGCGATGAAGAAGTGGCGCTATCAGCCAGGACGGCCGGGCAAAGGGCTGACGATGAACATCGTGTTCCGCATTAACGGCGGCGCGAACATCGAGTAAAGCCAGACAGGCAAAGAAAAAGCGGCCATTCCGGGCCGCTTTTTTTATACGCTTAATTGCTCAGATTGGCCTGGCCTTCCGGCAGCGGACGGGATTTCCCGCTGTTATCGACCGCTACGTAAACAAACACCGCTTCGGTGGCGCAGTAAGTCTGGCCGATCGGTTCGGACGACACTTTTTTAATCCACACTTCCACGTTAATGGTCATCGAGCTATTGCCGGTGCGGATGCAGCGCGCGTAGCAGCTCACCACATCCCCGACGGCGACGGGCTTGAGGAAGGTCATACCATCCACGCGCACCGTTACCACGCGGCCTTTGGCAATCTCTTTAGCCAGTATCGCGCCGCCCATATCCATCTGCGACATCAGCCAGCCGCCGAAGATATCACCGTTGGCATTGGTATCTGCCGGCATCGCCAGGGTACGCGAGACCATCTCGCCTTGCGGCAACTTATGTTTTTCGTCCATTGCTCAGTTCTTCTGCAGGTGAAGACAAGCCCGGCGGAGACCGGGCTGCATCGATTATTTTTGTTCTTGTTGCGGCATCTGTCGCCAGATGTACAGGCCGCTTAACAGCGTAAACAGTAGGGTCAGGCCGGTAAGACCGAACACCTTAAAGTTAACCCAAAACGCCTGGGATAACCAAAACGCGACATAAATATTCGCCAGGCCGCAGGCCAGGAAGAACAGGGCCCAGGCGATATTCAGCCGACGCCATACCGCACCCGGCAGCTGCAGCTCTTTACCAAGCATGGTCTGGATCAGCGGTTGCTGCATGAACCACTGGCTGTACAGCAGTGCCAGCGCGAACAGCGAGTAAATCACTGTGACTTTCCACTTGATGAACTCATCGTTGTGGAACACATAGGTCAGGGTGCCGAACACCGCAACCAGCACAAAGGTGAAAATGGTCATCTTTTCCAGCTTGCGGTACAGCACCCAGCTGACCACCAGCGCGATACCGGTCGCCACCACCAGCGCGCCGGAGGCGACAAAAATGTCGTACAGCTTGTAGAAAATAAAGAAAACTACCAGGGGAAGAAAATCGAGTAACTGCTTCATAGCGTTTCCAGTCAGGGGCAGGAGCGTTGAGTTACGGCGCCGCCGCGGGCGCCGTAACGCTTAACGTAACAGCATATACAGCCGGTACAAATAGATAATCAGAATGGCTGATACCAGGTTGCCCAGCGCGTTGAGCACCACCGAAGCGATATTAGCAGGCAGCACGGTCAGCGAGGAGAAGAAGAACATCAGCGCAATTTTCGCCAGCAGCCACAAAATAATCGCCGGGGCGATCACCTTAATGTTCTTCCAGGCCAGACGCATACTGGCGCGCATCGCACTGAAAATGCCCATTTTTTCACTTGCCAGCATCACCGGCGCCAGCGACAGCAGAATCGCCAGAATCACACCAGGCACCATCAGTACCATAAAGCCCAGCTGAACCAGCAGGGTGATCAGGAAGGTCTGCACCAGCAGTTTCGGCAGCAGCGGTGCAGAGGCGCCAATCGCGCGCAGCGCGCTGACGCGCTGTCCACTGGATACCATCGGCAGCAGGCACAGCATGCCGCCCAATAGCAGCGTGTTGCCAATCAGGGCAGCGAAAGTGCCGGCGGCAGAGGCGCGCAGCAGAATGCGTTGCTGATCCGGTGACATGTTCTGGACGATTTCAAACAGCGATGAGGCGCTGCTGTCGGTCTGGCTGAGCAGGGATAACTGATCCTCGCCCGGCGTCAGGGCGTGGCCAACAATCACGGTAATAAACGAGGTCAGCAACGCCATCAGCACGATGGTGACCAGCTGATGGCGCAGAAAATTTCCTGTGTCACGGTATAACGAGCTTGCCGTGATAGACATGTACACTCCTTGAAGGAACCGGGTTAATTAACCCGGCGATTGTACATGTTCTGCAGGCAGGCTGGCACCCGGAATCCCATAACTTTCTGTCATCTCAGGTAAAGAAGGGTGAAAAAGCGGGGGTAAACCATAGCGCGCCCGGGCGCGATCGCAGGCGTCATTCGGCACGCCATTTTCGCCGGACATGGCGAACTCCCGGCACGGTGACGGCCGCTGCGCATAAATCCCACAGGAAACACAGCCGCCAATTTCACCCTGCAGCGCCACGCAGCGCGGGGCACGATCGTTGGTGCCGCGCATGTTGCGCATCATCAGGCTTAGGGGCTCTGTCAGTTCAACCGGCACTGTGCCACCACCGTCGTCGGCTTCGGCCCAGTAAAAAGAAACGCGAAAATGGGCGCAGCAGGCGCCACAGGTCATACAGGGGTTAAGTAAATCGCTCATCTGATCGCCCGCCACTCCTGAGGCTTCGAACCAAAATCACAAAAGGGGAATAGCAACATAATCACGCCGTGTCATGGCGGCAACAGGATTTTTATGTCCGCTTGTAAAGGCAAAATTGATCTGAATCAAATCATTGTTTTATAAGTGATTAATTTGAATTGATGCTGATGATCTTTTCGCAAAAAAGGGGTAAATCTTGTGCCGCGATTAACCTCAATACCCTGTTTTCCGGCAAAGGAGTGATTATGAAACTGGCTAAATGCGCGCTGCTGCTGGCGCTGGCGATCCCGCAACTGGCACTGGCTCACCAGGCCGGTGATTTTTTTGCGCGCGCCGGTAGCGCGACCGTTCGTCCGACCGAAGGCTCTGATAATGTGCTGGGTATGGGCGGCTTCAGCGTCAGTAATGATACCCAGCTGGGTCTGACGTTTACCTGGATGGCGACCGACAATATCGGCGTTGAGCTGCTGGCGGCCACGCCGTTCCGCCACAAAGTGGGACTTGGCCCGACCGGCAACCTCGCTACCGTGCGTCAGCTGCCGCCCACCCTGATGGCGCAGTACTACTTTCTCGACAGCCAAAGCGCTCTGCGCCCTTACGTTGGCGTCGGGATCAACTACACCACTTTCTACGATGCGAAGTTCAACCAGACAGGGCAGGATGCGCAGCTGAGCGATTTGAGCGTGAAAGATTCGTGGGGCGTGGCGGGTCAGGTCGGGCTGGATTATCAGATCAACCGCGACTGGATGCTCAACGCGTCATTGTGGTACATGGACATCGATACCGAAGTGAAATTCAAAGCGGCGGGCGAACAGCAGAATATCAATACCCGCATCGATCCGTGGGTGTTCTTCTTTGGCGCGGGCTACCGTTTCTGATTTTTACACCAGAAAGAAAAAGGGCGACCCGCAGGTCGCCCGTTTAGTTACTTAATCTGCATATTGTTGACGACGGATTTTACCCCCGCCACGTTACGCGTTACCGCAACCGCACGGTTGGCCATCTGCGGCGAGCTGACAAAGCCGCTCAGCTGTACTTTCCCTTTGAAGGTCTCAACGTTAATTTCTGTCGATTTCAGCGCCTCGTCATTCAGCAGCTGTGCCTTCACTTTGGTGGTAATGACCGTGTCATCGATGTAACCGCCGGTCCCTTCCTTTGTTGCTGTTGGTGCACAGGCACTTAAGGTGAGCGCCATCACTGCAGCCACTAAAAAACCCGCAACGACTTTGAACAATTTCATTGGTTATCTCCCTGTCATAGATGGTGGTGCACCGTAACGTGACGGCACGCTTAAGTGTGGGCCGTGCCTCGCATTTCGGCAACTCAGGCGCGATGAAAAAGTTTGTCGCAGGGGAAAAAAAGGAGGCAGGAAGTAAGAAGGGCCCTGCAGCCAGTGCAGGGCCGTGCCAACTCAGCGGGTAGCCGCTTTGAGATCGCTGACGAACGTTTGCAGTTCGCTGAGCAGCGCCGTTGGGTCGTTCTGATTACGCTCGATGATTTTTACGATGGCCGAGCCGGAGATGGCTCCGGCGGCTCCGGCGGCAACTGCCTCTTTCACCTGACCCGGCTCAGAGATGCCGAAGCCCTGCAGCGGTGGCGCAGCATGATATTCGCGCAGCTTCTCGATCAGATGATGCAGCGGCAGGCTGGCGCGATTTTCCGCACCGGTAACGCCGGCGCGTGACAGCAGATAGGTGTAGCCACGGCCGTGCGAGGCGATTTCGCGCAGCAGATCGTCATCCGCGTTGGGCGGACAGATAAAGATCGGCGCAATGTTGTGACGCATCGCCGCCTGGCGGAACGGGGCCGACTCTTCCACCGGCACGTCAGCCACCAGCACCGAGTCAACGCCCACCGCAGCGCACTGCGCGTAGAAGTTGTCGATACCTCTGCTGAACACCAGGTTGGCGTACATCAGCAGGCCAATCGGCAGATCGGGGTATTTCTGGCGCACGGTGGCGAGCATTTCAAAACACTGCGCTACGGTGGTGCCGCCGGCAAAGGCGCGCAGCGTAGCGCCCTGAATCGTCGGTCCATCGGCCAGCGGATCAGAGAACGGAATGCCCAGCTCCAGCGCATCCGCACCGCCCTCGACCAGCGCATCAATGATTTTCAGCGATAGCGCCGGTGACGGATCGCCAAGGGTGACGAAGGGCACAAACGCGCCTTCCTGTTTCGCGGACAGACGTTGAAACAGCTGATTATAACGCTCCATCAGATCTCTCCCTTAGCTTTCAGAATATCGTGAACGGTAAAGATGTCTTTGTCGCCGCGGCCGGAAAGGTTCACCACCAGCAGCTGCTCTTTGTCCGGGTTTTCGCGGATCATCTTCAGCGCATACGCCAGCGCGTGCGATGACTCCAGTGCCGGAATGATGCCTTCTGCACGACACAGCGTCTTAAAGGCCTCCAGCGCTTCATCATCCGTGATTGACACGTAGTCAGCGCGGCCGGTGCTGTTCAGGTGCGCATGCTGCGGACCGACCGACGGGAAATCGAGACCGGCAGAGATGGAGTAGGACTCTTCGATCTGTCCCTCTTCGGTCTGCATCATCGGCGCCTTCATGCCGAAATAGATGCCGACGCGACCGTGCTTGAGCGGCGCACCGTGCTCACCGGTGTCAATACCGTGACCCGCAGGCTCCACGCCGATCAGGCGCACGCTGCTCTCTTCGATGAAATCCGCAAACATGCCGATGGCGTTAGAACCGCCGCCGACGCACGCCAGTACCGCATCCGGCAGGCGACCCTCTTTTTCCAGAATCTGCGCTTTGGTCTCTTCGCCAATCATGCGCTGGAATTCACGCACAATGGTCGGGAACGGGTGCGGACCTGCGGCAGTGCCGAGCATGTAGTGCGCGGTTTCGTAGCTGCCGGACCAGTCGCGCAGCGCCTCGTTACAGGCATCTTTCAGCGTGGCCGAGCCGCTGTGTACCGGAATCACCTCTGCGCCCATCAGCCGCATACGGAACACGTTGGGTGACTGACGCTCAACGTCTTTCGCGCCCATGTAAATACGGCATTTCATGCCGAGCAGGGCACACGCCAGTGCCGACGCCACGCCGTGCTGACCGGCGCCGGTTTCCGCGATGATCTCGTTTTTGCCCATGCGTTTTGCCAGCAGCGCCTGGCCCAGCACCTGGTTAGTTTTGTGTGCGCCGCCGTGCAGCAGGTCTTCGCGCTTCAGGTACAGGCGGGTTTTGCTGCCTTTGGTCAGGTTGCTGCACAGCGTCAGGGCCGTCGGGCGACCGGCGTAGTTTTTCAGCAGGTCAGTGAATTCAGCCTGAAACGCCGGATCGCGCTGTGCTTCAACAAAGGCCGTTTCCAGCTGACGCAGTGCTGGCATCAAAATCTGCGGCACATACTGGCCGCCGAATTCGCCAAAGTAGGGATTAAGTAATGTCGTCATCGTGTCCTCTTCCTTATCCGGCCCGCCCGCAGGCGGGCAGACGCAATTAATAGGCGCGCAGCGTGCGGAATACCGCCGCGACTTTGCTGGCATCTTTGATGCCCGGCGCGGATTCCACGCCGGAGTTGAAGTCGAGGCCGGCACAGCCGAGCTGAGCGGCTTCGACGCAGTTATCGGCGCTCAGGCCACCGGCCAGCAGCACATCAGTCAGGTCTTCACCCTGCAGCAGCGACCAGTCAAAGCGCTGACCGCTGCCACCCTGGCCATTATCCAGCACGTAGCGATCAACGTGCGGCCAGTCGCGTGGCGGCAACCGATCTTGAATGCTCAGCGCCTTCCAGATGCGCACGCTGGCTGGCAGCGCCTGGCGCAGTTCCGCAACGTAGGCTTTGTCTTCGTCGCCGTGCAGCTGGACGGCCGCAAGCGATAAACGTGTGGCCAACGTGACAACGTCATTGATAGCCTGATTGCGGAACACGCCGACATACTTCAGCGGTGCAGCGGCGATCACCGCCTGTGCCTGCGCCTCGTTAACCTGGCGCGGCGAACCGGCGGCAAAGATCACGCCGCCATACAGCGCGCCAGCCTGATGCGCGGCCTGCGCATCTTCCGGGCGGGTCAGGCCGCACACCTTGTTATCGCCCAGCAGCACGCGGCGCACACCGGCGTCGAGGTCGTGCTCTTCCATCAGCGCCGAGCCAATTAAAAAGCCGTTAGCAAAATGGCTCAGCTCGCGCACCTGGGCGTAATTATGGATGCCGGACTCGCTGATTACGGTGACGCCATGGCTGAGACGCGGGGCCAGCTGACGCGTGCGATTCAGGTCAATCGACAAATCACGCAGATCGCGGTTGTTGATGCCGACCACTTTAGCTTCCAGCGCGATAGCGCGCTCCAGCTCTTCTTCGTTACTGACTTCGGTCAGCACGCCCATTTTCAGACTGTGCGCCACCGCAGCCAGCTGACGGTACTGCTCATCATCCAGTACGGACAGCATCAGCAGAATGGCATCGGCCTGATAATGGCGCGCCAGGTAAATCTGGTAGGGATCAATAATAAAGTCTTTGCACAGCACCGGCTGCGTGATGGCGGCGCTGACCACCGGCAGGAAATCAAAGCTGCCCTGGAAATATTTCTCATCGGTCAGCACTGACACCGCAGAGGCGTAATGGCGATAGATCCCGGCGATAGTCGCGGGATCAAAATCGGCGCGAATCAGCCCTTTCGACGGGGAGGCTTTTTTACACTCCAGAATGAAGACGGTGCGCGTGCCACGCAGCGCCTCGTAAAAATGACGCTCCGCCGGCTGCAGATCGTTCTGGAAGGAGGCCAGCGGCTGCTGCGATTTACGTGCTTCAACCCACAGGGCTTTATCCTGCACAATTTTCTCTAATACGGTGCCCTTGATACTCATTTCATCCTCTCGCTGCCAGTGCCACAACGCGCTCGTACGCCTGACCGCTGCGAATGGCAGCCATGGCGCGCTCAGCGTTATCGCGCAAATCTTCATTTCCGAATACTTTCAGCAACATTGCGACATTTACCGCAACGGCCTGCTCGTGGGCGGGCTGGCCTTTACCCTGGAGCAAACGCGTCAGAATGTCACGGTTTTCTTCCGGTGTGCCGCCGGCCAGCGCCTCTTTCGGCTGGAAGCTGAAGCCAAAGTCTTCCGGCGTCAGCTGGTAACTGGTGATTTCACCGTCACGCAGCTCAGCGACCTGGGTTGCACTGTGCAGCGCCACTTCATCCATGCCGCCACCGTGCACCACGGCAGCACGCTGGTAGCCCAGCACTTTCAGCGTCTGGGCGATGGGCAGCACCAGTTCCGGACTGTAGACGCCAATCACCGCCAGCGGTGGGCGCGCCGGGTTGATCAGCGGACCCAGCACGTTAAATAGCGTGCGGGTTTTCAGCTGCTGGCGCACCGGCATCGCGTGGCGGAAACCGCTGTGATACTGCGGCGCAAACAGGAAACAGACGTTGAGATCGTCCAGCGCCTGCCGTGCCTGCTGCGCCGGCATGTCGAGATTGATACCGAAAGCGGCCAGCAGATCGGAAGATCCGGATTTGCTGGAGACGCTGCGGTTGCCGTGCTTGGCCACTTTCAGCCCGCAGGTGGCGGCGACAAAGGCGCTGGCCGTGGAAATATTAATGCTGTTGCTGCCATCACCGCCGGTGCCAACGATATCGGCAAACGTATAGTCCGGACGCGGGAACGGTCTGGCATCGGCCAGCAGCGCGGAGGCGGCACCGGCGATCTCTTCCGGGCGCTCGCCACGCACTTTCATGGCGATCAGCGCCGCTGCCAGCTGCGTCGGCTCCAGCTGTCCGGTAATAATCGCGCTGAACAGCTGGTGGCTCTCGGCCTGGCTCAGCGTTTGCGCCTGATACAGTTTTTCCAGAATAGTTTGCATCATCATCTCCCTGTTATTTCGCCAGCGCCCAGGCCAGTGTTTGCTCCAGCAGACGTGCGCCCTGCGTGGTGAGAATCGACTCGGGATGGAACTGGAAGCCGCACACGCGGTCCGTTTCGTGACGCACCGCCATCACCATGCCGTTGTAGCTGGCGTTAACCGTCAGTTCCGCCGGCGTATTGCTGCCCACCAGCGAGTGGTAACGCGCCACCGGCAGCGGGTTGCTGAGGCCGGTAAACATCGCCTCGCCATCATGGGTAATGGCGGAGGCTTTGCCGTGCAGAATTTCGCCCGCCTGGCCGACGTGCCCGCCGTAAGCTTCGACAATGGCCTGATGGCCGAGACAGATACCAATGATCGGCAGCTGACCGCGCAGCGCCTGTAACAGCTGCGGCATGCAGCCGGCATCTTTGGGTGCGCCAGGGCCGGGTGAGAGCATCAGCACCGGGTTTTCCATCTGCTGCAGGCGGTCGATCAGCACTTCTGCCGGGACGTTGTTGCGGTAGATCACCACGTTGTGGCCAAAGGTACGCAGCTGATCAACGAGGTTGTAGGTAAAGGAGTCGATATTATCGAGCAGCAGGATATCGGCCATCAGAAAATCTCCTTGCAGTGATGGGCAGTAGCGATGGCGCGCAATACCGCGCGGGCTTTGTTGCGGCTCTCATCCGCTTCAGCCTGAGGCTGAGAATCCAGCACCACGCCGGCACCGGCCTGCACGGTGGCAACGCCACCTTCCACCCAGGCGGAGCGGATGACGATGCAGGTATCAAGGTCGCCGCTGGCGGTGAAGTAGCCGACCGCGCCGCCGTAGCTGCCGCGCCGCGTGCCTTCTTTTTCCGCAATCAGCTGCATCGCACGCACTTTCGGTGCACCACTCAGCGTGCCCATGTTCATGCAGGCGCGATAGGCGTGCAGCACATCAAGATCGTTGCGCAGCGTGCCAACCACGCGGGACACCAGATGCATCACAAACGAGTAGCGGTCCACTTTGGTTAAATCCGCCACGTAACGGCTGCCGGGCACACAGATACGCGCCAGGTCGTTGCGCGCCAGATCCACCAGCATCAGGTGCTCAGCCAGCTCTTTATGATCGGTGCGCATTTCCAGTTCAATACGGCTGTCCAGGTCGCGATCCAGCGAGCCATCCGCATGGCGACCGCGCGGACGCGTACCGGCAATCGGGTAGATTTCGATCTGGCGTGAGCTGGCGTCATACTTCAGCGAGCTCTCCGGCGAAGCGCCGAACAGCGCAAAATCCTGATCCTGCATAAAGAACATGTACGGGCTGGGGTTGCTGTTTTTCAGCGTATCGTAAGCCGCCAGCGGTGACGGGCACGGCAGTGAGAAGCGGCGCGATGGTACCACCTGGAAAATTTCACCGATGCGAATGGCCTGCTGCAGTTCGCTTACCACGTTGCAGTAAGCTTCATCGCTCTGGCTGGTGCTCAGCGTCATCTGCTCGACGCGCTGCACCGGCAGCGCTGGCGCTGGCTGCGTCATCTGACCGTGCAGCTGTTCGATACGGCTCTGCAGACGCTGAAACTCGCTGGTGGACGGCGCAAACAGGCTGGCCTGCAGACGGGCGCTGCGCTGCTGGTGATCGATCACCAGTAACGTTTCGGCGAGGTAGAAACAGTAATCCGGGCAGCTTTGGTCATTGCGCAGCGGCGGCAGATCTTCAAATCCCGCCACCAGATCGTAGGCAAACAGGCCGCCCAGCAGCATGGCTTCACGTTCTTCGGCCGGGCTGTTAACCAGATGCGGAATCAGACGCAGCGCATCAAACACCGACAGCGCTTTCAGGCGGGAGTCTTCATCGTGCAGACCCTCAACCGGCGTGAAATGCAGCTCACGTCCGTCCGGGCGCACGGCGATGCGCACCTCGGGGGGCAGTGTTTCGTCCAGCAGCGGCAGCAGCGCGCGGCCGTTTTCCGACAGCGCCTGCAGGGTAACAACATTGCCCAGGGCGCTGATGCGCAGCGCGCTGTCGACAATCAGCAGGCTTTTCAGGTTCTGCTTGCTGTCGATATCGGCAGATTCAAGCAGCAGAGTTGCCGGACGTGCGCCGCATAATTGATGAAACACTGCGGCCGGATCTTCGCGGTAGGGCGCGGTACCGGTAATCAACTTCAATGTAGGTTTCGCATTAGCCATAATGGATTCTCTGAATTTCGCTCAAAAAAAAGCCCGCTCGGTGGCGGGCTCAGGTATCTGCACTGCGGTTACGCAAAATGTGCATGACGACGTCGCCCGTGAAAGGGATCATCGCGCCACCAACCATTAACATGCGTACCGATAAGAGCCATGATTAAATACCCGTTACGTGTGAACTTGTGTACTAGTTAACTGGTTCGGGTGAAAAAAGTCAATACCCTTTTTCAGTTACGGGCAAAATCGTTATCATGCCAGCCGGTTTAATGCAGTCGCTGGAGTGACCTTGTCAGATATCGCCCGTTTTCCACTTTATGATTTACACAGCCATACCCAGGCTTCTGACGGTTTGCTGACGCCGACCGCGCTGGTGCAGCGCGCCGTTGAGATGCACGTCGGCGTGCTGGCGATTACCGATCACGACAGCGTGGCGGGCGTTGCTGAAGCGCAGGCGGCGGTGCAGCAGCTTCAGCTACCGCTACGGGTACTGGCCGGTGTGGAAGCGTCGACGCTGTGGGAAAACCACGAAATTCATATTGTCGGGCTCAACGTTGATACGCAGCATCCGGCGTTAACCGCTTTTCTGGCGCAGCAGCACCAGTGCCGTATGGCACGTGCAGAACTGATTGCCGAACGGCTGGAGCGCGCGCGCATTCCTGACGCGCTGGCCGGCGCTCAGCGTCTGGCGCAGGGCGGGGTGATCACCCGCGGGCATTTTGCCCGCTATCTGGTAGAGCTGGGCAAAGCCGATAACATGGCGCAGGTATTTAAAAACTATCTGGCGCGCGGCAAAACCGGCTACGTGCCACCACAATGGTGTACAATTAAACAAGCCATTGATGCTATTCATCATTCTGGCGGCGTGGCGGTGCTGGCCCATCCTGCGCGCTACGGACTGTCGGCCAAATGGCTGAAGCGACTGATTGCGCATTTTGCCGCAGAAGGCGGCGATGCGATGGAAGTGGCGCAGTGTCAGCAGGCACCGAATGAACGTACCCAGCTGGCGAGCTATGCGCGCGATAATCAGCTGGCGGCTTCGCAGGGGTCCGATTTTCACCAACCCTGTCCGTGGATTGAACTGGGGCGCAAGCTATGGCTGCCGGGCGGCGTGGAGCCGGTCTGGGAGCGTTTTCCCGCTTTAGCGCCGGTCAGATCGCACGTTGATGGGTGATATGAGGTTTTTATGAGTCAACTTTTTCACATTCATCCGGAAAATCCGCAGCCGCGTCTGGTTAATCAGGCGGTGGATTATCTCAATAAAGGCAGCGTTATTGTCTATCCGACCGATTCCGGCTACGCGCTGGGATGCCGTCTGGAAGAGAAGAATGCCATGGAACGCATCTGCCGCATTCGTCAGCTCGATGGTAACCATAACTTTACCCTGATGTGCCGCGATCTTTCTGAGCTGTCGACCTATTCGCAGGTGGATAACAGCGCGTTTCGCATTCTGAAAAACAATACGCCAGGCAATTACACCTTCATTCTGAAGGCCACTAAAGTAGTGCCGCGTCGCCTGATGAACGATAAACGTAAAACCATCGGCCTGCGCGTCCCGTCAAACCCGGTGGCGCTGGCGCTGCTGGAACGCCTCAATGAGCCGATGATGTCGACCTCACTGATGCTGCCAGGCAATGATTTCACTGAATCCGATCCGGAAGAGATCCAGCACAGCATCGGCAAGCTGGTGGATTTAATTATCGATGGCGGCACGCTGGGCCAGCAGCCAACCACCGTGATCGATCTCACCAGCGATGCGCCCGTCATCGTGCGTGAAGGGGCAGGCGATACCCGCCCGTTCCTGTGATTACGCCGGGCCGGGCGCTGTTTGTGGCGTCTGGCCGATATTGGCTTCCAGCCAGCGTTTGAAATCGCCGTACGGAATGTACAGTGAGACATCTTTTAAGATGACTTTTTTGCTGCGTACGTTAGCAATTTCATGGCTGTAACCCACAATCACTCCGCTGATTGTCTGGTCGGCATTATAGACAGCTCCACCCGACATCCCCTGAACGACACCGGCATCGGAAGCCATTGCCATGCAGGGCTTTTTATTCCAGCGATTATTAATGGCGGTGCGCGCCAGATTAACGCCGCTCGACTCGACCGGCATCGCGGAAATAAAACTGTAGCCATACATTTTAATTGGCTCGCCCACCGCGCTGCTGCGGAATTTCGCCAGCGTATCCGGACTGTTTTTATGATAAATAATCGCGACGTCGCAATAGGGGTGATAAGCCTTCACGCGCTGCACGGCGGTTTTGGCCACGTGCGCGGCAGTCAGACTGTATTCCGGCGTTAACGGAATGGTTGTACCGAGGATGCCCAAACCCAGTACCGTCGGGATGCCGGTCACGCTCATATCCACGTGCTGCAGCGCCGTACGACTGTACTCAGTATGGCCCACGGAACAGCCGCTCAGTGCCAGCGCTGCAAGCGCCGGCCAAAGCAGGGAGGTTCTCATGATGGTGGTCTTCATTTAATGTCCGTCAGCAAAATCCCTGGTGAAGACTTTCGACAGACAAATTAAATTCAATCCGTGAAACGATTAGCGCGCCATTTCCCGTGCGCGCCGGATTATATTATCAGGCCAGCTGTACCATTATTTGTTAATGGCTTGTTGTTTGAAAGCTTATAAAAAGTAATTAAAATAATTTTTGATACTGCTTAGCCGAATTCAGGATTAAATTTTACACAGTTTTCGCGGCAGAACAATTCATCATATTTAATCTTTATCAAATAAAAGCGAAAATACAGACTTAATCCAACCTGCAGCGCCAATCCGCTGTATGGCTGGCTCTGATGGCTGCAATAAGCTTTACTAACACCGTTATTCAGTTCTTTATGCTGATTTTGGTGTTTTGCGCCGATTTTCTGTTTGCTCAACTGCAGCTGTGCCAGGAACGCTGCGGGTAACAGACTGGTGAGTCTCATTAATCTATTGCGGCACTAATTGGCGCGCTATTAAATAAATAAACGGTCTCAGGCAAAACGACGTAATTTCAGCGGGTTGCGCAGGCTATCCCGACGCTCGTTACGCAAATCAATCAGAAATCTGAATCAATGACTGTGCTGCCGGCTTCAGCCTCCGGATCGCTGGCGCTTTATTATCGGCAGATAAGGAAAAGGTGTTAACGAAACTGTAGCTGGTGTAAAATCTCCGGCCGTCCGCGCTGGCACCTGGCGCGAAGCGGTCACAGATTCTGATACGGGACCTGGTAACGCCGGTATCTTACCTCTTCATTACCACGACGCCTGGGAAGGCGACAACGAGGCAGCTCCATGAGCGAGAAATTACAAAAAGTATTAGCGCGCGCCGGACACGGTTCGCGCCGTGAAATCGAAGCAATGATTTCAGCCGGACGCATCAGCGTCGATGGCAAACTGGCGACGCTGGGCGATCGCATCGAAAATGACAAAACCCTGAAAATCCGTATTGATGGCCATCTGGTATCGATTGCTGAATCGGCCACCGAGGTGTGTCGCGTACTGGCGTATTACAAACCGGAAGGTGAGCTGTGCACGCGCAACGATCCGGAAGGGCGCCCAACGGTATTTGATCGCCTGCCGCGCCTGCGCGGTTCACGCTGGATTGCCGTCGGCCGTCTGGACGTGAACACCTGCGGTCTGATGTTGTTCACCACCGACGGTGAGCTGGCCAACCGCCTGATGCACCCAAGCCGCGAAGTTGAGCGTGAATACGCAGTGCGCGTATTCGGTGAAGTGGATGACGAAAAAGTGCGTCAGCTGAGCAAGGGCGTGCAGCTGGAAGACGGTCCGGCAGCGTTCAAAACCATCAAATTCGCTGGCGGCGAAGGCATTAACCAATGGTACAACGTCACCCTGACGGAAGGGCGTAACCGTGAGGTGCGTCGTCTGTGGGAAGCGGTTGGCGTGCAGGTAAGCCGTCTGATGCGCGTGCGCTACGGCGATATTCAGCTGCCAAAAGGTCTGCCGCGCGGCGGCTGGATGGAGATGGAACTGCCAGCGGTTAACTACCTGCGTAAGCTGGTGGGACTGCCGGAAGAGACGGTGACCAAAGTGGCCGTCGAGAAAGATCGTCGCCGCACCAAAGCGAACCAAATCCGCCGGGCGGTGAAACGTCATAGCGCGGTAAGCAATAACAGCCCGCGTCGCAACAACACCAAACGCGGTGCCTGATGCTCCCCGACGCCGCGCCTGCGGCGTCCGTTTTTACCAGTCGATTCCCTGCTGTGCCTGAATGCCGGCATCGAACGCGTGTTTGACCGGACGCATCTCGCTGACGGTATCCGCCAGTTCCAGTAGCGTGCGGTGACAGCCGCGCCCGGTAATGATCACACTTTGCTGCGGCGGACGCTGCTGCAGTGCAGTGACCAGCTCATCCAGATCGAGATAATCCATACTCACCATGTAGGTGATTTCATCAAGGATCACCAGATCCAGCGACGCGTCTTGCAGCATGCGTCTGGCGTGTTGCCACACCTGCTGGCAGGCGGCCGTATCGCTGGCACGGTTTTGCGTCTCCCAGGTAAAGCCGGTGGCCATCACCTGAAACTCCACGCCGTGCTGCGCCAGCAGATTACGTTCACCATTGGGCCATTCGCCCTTAATAAACTGCACGGCAGCCACGTTTTTACCGTGGCCGCAGGCGCGCAGCGCGGTGCCAAAAGCGGCGGTGGTTTTACCTTTGCCGTTGCCGGTAAACACCATCAGGATGCCGCGCGTTTCGGTGGCGGCGGCGATGCGGGCGTCAACCTGTTCTTTCAGCCGCTGCTGGCGTTGCTGGTGACGATCGCTCATGCGCTGGCCGGTCCCGGCTTGCGCCCCGGTTGTGCATCGTAGCTGATGCCGGTTTTACGGCGGCTGTCATCGCCCATCAGATAGAGGTAGAGCGGCATCAGGTCGGCCGGGGTTTTCAGCAGGCTGGCATTCTCCTCCGGGAAGGCGCTGGCGCGCATTTTGGTGCGCGTGCCGCCGGGATTGATGCAGTTCACCCGCAGATGGCGGTTTTTATACTCATCGGCCAGCACCTGCATCATGCCTTCGGTGGCGAATTTCGACACGGCATACGCGCCCCAGCCTGCGCGGCCGGTGCGGCCCACGCTGGAGGTGGTGAACACCAGCGAACCGGAGTCGGATTTCAGCAGCAGCGGCAGCAGCGCCTGCGTTAAATAGAAGGTGGCGTCGAGATTGATTTGCATCACCTGCTGCCAGACCGCCGGATCGAGTTCCGCCAGCGGCACGATCTCACCGAGAATGCCGGCATTATGCAGCACGCCATCCAGCCGCGGCACCAGCGCGGCAACCTGTTGTGCCAGCTGCTGGCAGCTTTCCGGTGTGGCGTGCGCCAGATCCAGCAGCAGCGTAGCCGCGGGCTGTTTATTGAGCTGATTAATCGCCTCAGCGGTTTGCTGCAGCGTGGTGGCATTGCGGCCGAGCAGAATCACGCGCGCACCGTAGCGCGCATAGGTCAGGGCGGCTTCACGGCCGATGCCGTCGGAAGCACCTGTCACGAGAATGATGCGATTGTCCAGCAGGTCGCTTTTCGGTTGATAATGCACAGCGATGTCCTTTGCAGGTCAGAGGGTTTTTTGGCTTTATGCCTCAATTTGGCGCAAGGTGCAATCGCCGCAACGCGCATTCTGTGCCGCCTGCCGGCATTTCAGGCGACGAATGGCATCAAAGCGGGTAAACTCAGGGTTTGACTGTAATTCACTGTTTAATAAGGCGGCAGAATGGATTTACTCTCCAGCTATGGATTATTTCTGGCCAAGGCCGTCACCGTCGTGGTGGCGATCGCAGCTATTGTACTGATTGTGCTAAATGCCGCGCTGCGTAAACGTCACAGCGGCGGTCAGCTGCGCTTAACCCATCTCGACGAAGCCTATCGTGAGATGAAAGAGGACCTGCAGCTGGCGAAGATGAAGCCGCAGGCGCAAAAAGTGTGGCTGAAGCAGCATAAGAAAGAAGAGAAACAGAAAGCCAAAGCCGAAAAGCGCAACGCCAAAGCCGGTGTGACTGAAGCGGCGAAGCCGACTCTCTATGTGCTGGAGTTCAAAGGCAGTATGGACGCCGGTGAAGTCAGCTCGCTGCGCGAAGAGATCTCCGCAGTGCTGGCGGTGGCGCAGCCGGGTGATGAAGTGCTGCTGCGGCTGGAAAGTCCCGGTGGCGTGGTGCACGGTTATGGCCTGGCCGCGTCGCAGCTACAACGTCTGCGTGATGCGGGGCTGCAGCTGACCGCGGTAGTGGATAAAGTTGCCGCCAGCGGTGGCTACATGATGGCCTGCGTTGCGGATCGCATCGTGGCGGCGCCGTTCTCCATCATTGGTTCCATCGGCGTGGTGGCGCAAATCCCTAACTTTAACCGGCTACTGAAGCGTAACGACATTGATGTGGAGCTGCACACTGCCGGCCAGTACAAGCGTACGCTGACGCTGTTTGGTGAGAATACCGAGGAAGGGCGGGAGAAGTTTCAGGAAGACCTGAATGAAACCCATCAGCTGTTTAAAGATTTTGTGCATCAGATGCGTCCGGCGCTGGATCTGGACAAAGTGGCGACGGGCGAACACTGGTATGGCCGTCAGGCGCTGGATCTGGGGCTGATTGATGAGATTGGTACCAGCGATGCGCTGATCATTGCGCGCATGGACCGTTTTAGCGTGCTGGGCGTGCACTTCGCGCGCAAGAAAAAGATGATTGATCGCGTGACCCACAGTGCCAGTGTGGCAGCCGAGCGGCTGATTCTGAAAATCTGGCAGCGCGGTGATAAACCGCTGTTGTGAATAAACCCGGCGCAGGCCGGGTTTTTTTATGCCAGGTGATACTGCGCGGAGAGCACCACGGCAAGGTGCTTAAACACGTTAAACACCGCCGTGGTTTTGGCGGTCGGCAACCCTTCATCGTCGAGGAACCACGGGCCGCGAAACACCAGAACCTCGCCCTGCTGAATCACCTCCGTGGCTTTCATCCCGGCAAAATATTCATCGTGCTGCTGAATGCGCTGATTAGCGATTTCCAGTAGCGCCTGGCGTGAAATGGATTCCGTTTCTGCTGACATTTTTCACCTCTTTTTTGACAGCGAATTTTCTCCTTCTATATTACTTGCCTGTCGGTGCGTTCAGCAAATCAGCGTTCGGTCAGAAAACTGGCGAGAAATTAAACAGAATGCTAATTAAGTTGCGTAACAGATTTTATCAGGTAGAGTGTGGGCGATTCAGCTTTCAGGGAGATCACACCAGGATGTGTGATACCGTCAGACGGAAAACTCGCTCTTAATCATCAAGTTGCAAATGCCGATGCAATCTGACCAGAGATTGTCCCCGCTGGCTTGAAAAGCAAAAAGTCAGCAGCAATATTGAACCCATTGGGTTTTGGGGCTGCCAATCCTCTCCCGTTTATCAGGACGTTTCAATTAGGTAAAGGTACATATGGGTAAAGCACTCGTCATCGTTGAGTCCCCGGCAAAGGCCAAAACAATCAATAAATACCTCGGTAATGACTACGTGGTG